>NZ_JBEGDB010000217.1:0-13844 GCF_043638955.1 Bradyrhizobium sp. 31Argb
GGCTTCCTCCTAAAAGAAAGCCTTGAATCACGTTCAATCTGATTTGAGAATCCCAAGAGTCCACACGGCCTAGCGCACTTTTCCTCGCCAGCTCGATGGCCAGTTTCGTCACGGGATCGGCCTTGTTCGCCGATGGTGGCAACGCTGCGGTAAAGTGATCGATCGACGTCCGAGATACGCGAGAAATGCTTGCGGGGGTTAGTGCTCCGCAAGCGTTTCAGCACATGTAGATATGCCAATCCGCGGCGGCAAGCGACGCTTCGTGGGGCGAACCCGTCACGATGTAGGACGATCGTTCGTTTGTTTTGTGTCTGTTTTTGCTTCGCTGGTCCTCGATTTCGGCGTGAACACCGAAGTTCGGACAGAGCGGGTTCTTGCAGAAGTTGACGTTGACCCCTTCGAAAGGGGGAGGGAGACGAAGCCTTTTGGCTCCTCCCGAAGAAATCTCCGGCATGGTCGGCACCCCGAATTCTTTATGGAATAAGGGATGCCGATGAAGGTGGAGTTAAAATTCCACACTTAAGCTAGGGGCTGGCCGGAGCAGGGGCCATTCGCTCAAACAAAATGTAAGTCTCGTCGGCGCCACCTCGACGGCGTTCGCCGCCGGAGTTCGTGTCGCTATGAGGCCTTAGAGGCCGAAGCGCGGGAGGTCGCCGTTGCGGATGGAGATCTCGGCGCTCTTCATCAGCAGCCGATCGATCGTGGCCATCAAACGTCCCCACAGCGAAGTCGGGGCCGAAATTGCGATGGAAGCAGTCTTGGACATGATGTCCCCCTTCTCTGAAGTTGCGGCGGAATGTCCGCTTCGTGATCTGGGGACTATTTATGTATACCAGATGCCAGCAACAACGCATTTGTTTGCATAGCAGCATCCGCCTTCTGCGGTGCAACATAGGCCGGCCGTTTGGCATCCCAAAAATCCTAACCAGAATGCGAACAGGATTTGCATTCGCATTTTAACCGGTGTAAACGACCGCCATTGGCCCATTTCACGTGGCCACTGGAGGAAACCATGAAGTTATCCGGAAGGGTCTTGCTCGCCGTCGTGGCGGGAACGAGCCTGGCCTTTGCAGCCTACGCCGCTCCGCAATCGAATTACTCGATCCCGCGCGCTCATGAAGAGGTCGTGCTGAAAAGCGGGGCGACGATGATCTATGATCAGAACGTCGCCGTGACGTTGCGCGATGGCCACGTGGTTTATGCCAACGTGTTCCGTCCCAAGCAGGCCGGGACCTATCCGGTGATCATGGCGCAGGGGTCCTATGGCAAGGATGCGACCTTCCAGGAGGCCTACGCATCAGGTTGGACCCAGTTGCTCAAAGCCAACCCGAACATTTGTGCCCAATCGTCGTGCCGGTTCATGCGTTGGGAGCACACCGACCCCGAACGCTGGGTCGGCGACGGTTATGTGGTCATCGCGCTCGACGTCCGCGGTGCAGGTTACTCGCCGGGCTATCTCGACCTCGTCTCGGCGCGCGAAGCGCGCGATTTCTACGACGCGATTGAATGGGCTGCTGCGCAACCGTGGTCGAACGGGAAGGTCGGCTTGCTCGGCATTTCCTACATGGCCATCAATCAATGGCAGGTTGCCGCGCTTCAGTCACCGCATCTCGCCGCGATTATCCCCTGGGAAGGCGCGTCCGATCTGTATCGTGAGGCGCTGTTTCACGGCGGCATCGAAAGCAATGTGTTTCTTCAGCTCTGGTTCAAGAGCCAGATCCTTCCCAATCAGAATGGCAACGCGGCGACCGCCTACAAGGATCCAGGAACGGGGCGGCCTCCCACCGGCGCGGCACTCAGTGACGATTTGCTGAAGGCCAACCGAAGAAACCTGATCGACAGCGCGCACGCCCATCCTCTGCTCGATGGCTACAATCAGGAGATCAATGCTGATCTGAGCCGTATCCGCACGCCGCTGCTGTCGGCCGGAAATCTCTCGGCTCCAAGCCTCCACGGCCGCGGCAATTACGAGGGATTCGTCCAGGCGTCATCGACGGAAAAGTGGCTGTTCCTGCACACGGGAACGCATGACGACAGCTTCTACAGCGATGAGGGGATCGCGCTTCAGCACAAGTTCTTCGATCACTATCTCAAGGGAATAGACAACAAGTGGGAGAAGACCGCACGGGTTTCCCTGGTCGAACGCGATCCGGCGCGCGCGACCTGGACGACGCGGTCCGAGGAAGGCTGGCCGCTCGCCCGCACCCGTTATGTCAATTATCATCTCGATGCGCAGAACCGTTCGCTGGGCACCGAGGTGCCCAAGGGCGAAGCCAGCGTGACGTTCAATGCCGGAAAGACCGCGGCCACTTTCGATATGGTGTTCGATCGGACGATGGAGTTCACCGGACCGCTCGCCGCCCATCTCTGGGTCGCATCGTCGACCGCGGATGCGGATCTCTTCGTCACCCTGCAATTGTTCGACGAGAAGGGACGCGAGGTCACTTTCCTCGGCGCATCCGACACCGCCTCGCCATTGGCGCAAGGATGGCTGCGCGCGTCGCGGCGCAAGCTCGACGTCCAACGGTCGAAGCCATACCAGCCCTGGCATACGCATGACGAAGTGCAGAAGCTGAAGCCGGACGAGTTCTATCCGGTCGATGTGGAGATCTGGCCGACCTCGATCGTCGTTCATCCCGGATACAAACTGACGCTCCGGATCGAGGGGGCCGACTTCCAGCGTCCGCCGTCGAATCCGGATGGGAAATCCATCGGAAGGCGCGGGTCCGGCGTGTTCCTGCACGACGATCCCGCCGATCGGCCGAACCCTGAGTTCTCCGGCGTGACGACGATCGCCTCCGGCGGGGCGCGCGACTCGTTCCTCGTGCTGCCGACGATACCTCGCGGCGAATGAGCCGCGAGAGATCCTCTCCGTTGTTGGACCATCGGCATGATGGTATTGCTGCCATCATGTCGACCTTCGAAACGTCACCTCACGTCGTGCGGCCGCAGCAGCAGCGCAGCCGTGCCGCTCTTGCGAAGATCGTCACGGCCGCTGAACAGCTGCTGAGAACGAAAGGCGCGGACGGCTTTTCGATGGCCGAGGTGGCGGAAGCCGCGGGCCTGCCGGTCGGAAACATCTATCGCCGTTTTCGCGGCAAGGATGAATTGCTGCAGGCTATCAAATACGAGATTACGGCCCGCATCGAGGAAGCCGTCGGCGAGCGACTCTCTCAGCGGCCATTCGACAACATGGCTGATGTGATCGAGCGTTTCGCCGCCGCGACCTGCGACACTTTCGCTGGCGATGAGAAGCTGTACTTTGCCGTCTTCGCCGCGCAGCGCGGCGGCACCTCGGAAATGGATCGGATAGGCGCACGCGGCCGGCGTCGTATTTTCTCCAGGTATCGCGAAGCGTTGCTTCCGTTCCTGCAAGGCGTCGCCGGCGACAAGGCCGAGCTTATGGCGCGGGTATCGTTTCACATCATAACGGCGGCGGTGCTCGGAAAAGCGCGAGCGTCCGATGAGGCGCTCAGTGACGTGTCGTGGACAGCGCTGGGCGAAGAATTCGGACGCGCTGCGCTCGCCTATTTGCAGACGAACATGCAGTCTATTCCGAAGCGTGATTGACCGCAGGTCGCGCCAAGACAAAAGGGCCGCCGGAATACCGGCGGCCCTTTTAGCCGTTCAGCGATATGACGCGACTTACTCGGCCGCCTGCTTCTGCGGCGGAGCGAGCGCGCCGGAGTCGTGGATCTCGGCGACCTGGTGATCGGTGAAGCCGAGCACCTGGCGCAGCACCTCGTCGGTGTGCTCGCCAAGCAGCGGCGAGCGAAGCACTTCGCTCGGGCTGTCCGACAGCTTGATCGGGTTGCCGACCGACAGGTATTTGCCGCGGGTGGGATGGACGACCTCGACCACGGTGCCGGTCGCGCGCAGCGACTGGTCCTCGGCGAGTTCCTTCATCGACAGGATCGGGCCGCAGGGGATGTCGTATTGGTTGAGGATCTCCATCGCCTCGAACTTGGTCTTGGTCGTAGTCCACTGCTCGATGCGGGCGAAGATTTCGTTCAGCCGCGGCAAGCGTGCCGCCGGCTTGGCGTAATCCGGATGCGTCTTCCAGGTGGGCTCGCCGATCACGTCGCAGATCTTCTCCCAGACCGGTGCCTGCGTGATGAAGTAGATGTAGGCGTTGGGATCGGTCTCCCAGCCCTTGCACTTCAGGATGCGCCCGGGCTGGCCGCCGCCGGAATCATTGCCCGCGCGCGGCACGGCGTCGCCGAACGGAATGCCTTCGCCGAACTGGCTGTATTCCTTGAGCGGGCCATGGGCGAGACGCTGCTGGTCGCGCAGCTTGACGCGGCAGAGGTTGAGCACGCCGTCCTGCATCGCCGCGGTGACTCGCTGGCCCTTGCCGCTCTTGGTGCGGTGGAACAGCGCGGTGACGATGCCGAGGGCGAGATGCAGTCCCGTGCCGCTGTCGCCGATCTGTGCGCCGGTGACGAGCGGGACGTCGTCGCGGAAGCCGGTGGTCGAGGCCGCGCCGCCCGTGCACTGCGCGACGTTCTCATAGACCTTGCAGTCTTCATACGGCCCCGGGCCAAAGCCCTTGATGGAGGCCACGATCATCTGCGGGTTGATCTGTTGGATCTTCTCCCAGGGAAAGCCCATGCGGTCGAGCACGCCGGGGCCGAAATTCTCCACCAGCACGTCGCACTTCTTGATCAGCGCGGTCAGGACTTCCTTGCCCTTCGGGTTCTTGGTGTCGAGCGTGATCGAGCGCTTGTTGTGGTTGAGCATGGTGAAATACAGGCTGTCCACGTTCGGGACGTCCTGCAACTGGCCACGCGTGATGTCACCGACGCCCGGGCGCTCGACCTTGATCACGTCGGCGCCGAACCAGGCCAGGAGCTGGGTGCAGGTCGGCCCCGACTGGACATGGGTGAAATCGAGAATGCGAACGCCCGTAAGCGCCTTAGTCATCTGTCCTCTCCTTGTTACTACCTGTTGCTGTCATGCCCACGAAGGCGGGCATCCAGTAATCACCGTCGATTCAGTCGGGCTCAGTGTTCGCCTCGCGATAGCTCGGCGGCTACTGGATCCCCCGCCGGAGCCTGTCATCGGGCGGCCATTCGGCCGACCCGTTGGCGGGGAATGACGCCGTTCAGTTGATCCGTTACTTCTTCTTCAGAACGCTCTGCGGATTGAGATTGCCGATGCGGCCGCTCTCCGAGCCGGCCGCTGGATCGATCACCGCGTTGATCAGGGTCGGCTTGCCGGAGTCCATCGCCGCATTGACGGCACGCTTCAATTCATCCGGCGAGGTCGCGTTGACGCCGACGCCGCCGAACGCCTCGATCATCTTGTCGTAGCGTGCGCCCTTCACGAACACCGTGGTTGCGGGATCGGCGCCGGCCGAGTTGGTGTCGGTGCCGCGATAGATGCCGTCATTGTTGAAGACGACGACGCAGACCGGCAGGTCGTAGCGGCAGATGGTCTCGATCTCCATGCCCGAAAAACCAAAGGCGCTGTCGCCTTCGACCGCGAGCACCGGCTTGCCGGTCTCGACGGCGGCTGCGATGGCATAGCCCATGCCGATGCCCATCACGCCCCAGGTGCCGACATCGAGCCGCTTGCGCGGCTGATACATGTCGATGACGCCGCGGGCGAGGTCGAGTGTGTTGGCGCCTTCGTTGACGAAGATAGCGTCCGGCCGCTCCTTGATGATGGTGCGGAGCACGCCGAGCGCGCCGTGATAATCCATCGGCGAGGCATTGCTCATCAGCTTTGGCGCCATCTTGGCGACGTTCTCGTCGCGCTTGGCGTTGACCTTGGTGGTCCAGTCGGCAGGCGGCGCCGGCCAGTTGCCGCCCATGCCCTCGAGCAGCGCGGTGACACAGGAGCCGATATCGCCGACCAGGGGAGCCGCGATCTCGACGTTGGAATCCATCTCCTTCGGCTCGATATCGACCTGGATGAATTTCTTCGGTGCATCGCCCCAGGTCTTGCCCTTGCCATGCGAGAGCAGCCAGTTGAGGCGGGCGCCGATCAGCATCACCACGTCGGCATCCTTCAGCACGGTCGAGCGCGCGGCGCCGGCGGATTGCGGATGCGTGTCGGGCAGGAGGCCCTTGGCCATGCTCATCTGCAGGAACGGCGCGCCGCTCTTCTCGACGAAGCTGCGGATGGCATCATCGGCCTGTGCGTAGGCCGCGCCCTTGCCGAGGATGATCAGCGGACGCTTGGCGCCCTTGAGCACGTCAAGCGCGCGCTTGACCGCCGACGGGGCAGGGATCTGCGCCGGCGCCGCGTCGATCACCTTCACCAGCGACCTCTGACCGGCTTCGGCATTCATCACCTGCGAGAACAGTTTTGCCGGCAGGTCGAGATAGACGCCGCCGGGACGACCGGACACGGCGGCGCGGATCGCGCGCGCAAAGCCGATGCCGATATCCTGCGCGTGCAACACGCGGAACGCCGCCTTGCAGAGCGGCTTGGCGATCGCGAGCTGGTCCATCTCCTCATAGTCGCCCTGCTGCAGGTCGACGATCTCGCGCTCCGAGGAACCCGAGACCAGGATCATCGGAAAGCAGTTGGTGGTGGCGTGCGCCAGCGCGGTAAGCCCGTTGAGGAAGCCTGGCGCCGACACCGTCAGGCAGACGCCGGGCTTCTTGGTCAGGAAGCCCGCGATCGCCGCCGCGTAGCCCGCGTTCTGCTCATGCCGGAACGACAACACGCGAATGCCCGCCGCCTGCGCCATGCGGCCGAGATCCGTGATCGGAATGCCCGGCACGCCGTAGACGGTGTCGATGCCATTCAGCTTCAGCGCATCGATGACGAGGTGAAAGCCGTCCGTAAGCTCTTGTTCCGTGCCCGGTGCTTCGGTCTTGGTGGCGGTATTTAGCATGGGCATGGTCTCCCTCTGGCTTTTCTGGTTCGGACGAGTTCGTCGTCTTCTGAGTGACGCTCTAAGTGAAAAGTTCCTGGCCGTGCGCTTCGACGTAAGCGGCAAGGCCAAGCGTGTGGTCGCGCGCGCGCTTTTCCGCAAGCTCGGTGTCGCGCGCCTCCAGCGCCTCGATGATGCCGAGATGCTCGGGTAGCGATGTCGCGGTGCGATCCTTCCGCCCGATCGTGAGCTGCCGGTAGCCGCGGACATGCAAGAGGATGTCGTTGGTCATATCGACCAGGACCTGATTCTCGGACAGCGAGATCAGCGCCTGATGGAAGGCGATGTTGGCCTTGGAATATTCCTCGATGTGATCTTCCGGCCGGCGGTCGCTGCTGAAATCCTTGAAGAAGTCGCGCAGCGCCGTGATGTCTTTCTTGCGCGCGGTGGTCGTGATCAACCGCGCGGCCATGCTCTCGAGTGCGGCCCAAGCGCGGATCATGTCGACGATCTCGGTCTTGGTGCGGCGGACCACGACGATGCCGCGGCGCGGCACGGTTTTGACAAAACCGTCCTGTTCGAGCATGGCGATCGCTTCGCGGATCGGGGTGCGGCTGACGCCGAGGCGCTCGGACAACGCACGCTCATCGAGCATCACCGGCTCGGGCGTCGTATAGATGTCCATCTTGAGAATAGCTTCCTTCAAGGCTTCGTAAGCCTTGTTCTTGAAGCTCGTCTCTGGCGCGATCCGGACGATCGCAATATCTGCCTCAGCCATAATAGGCGATGCCTTGGTTTCCTTCGGTGTTGGCACGACTCGTCTCCTCCGTTTGGAAGACGCCTTCTTAGCAGAAGAAATGCCGTCAGGTTTTTGGCATGCCAAATACCAGAATGTCAAGTTGCCATTGTTTTCTGCATCCCGCGAGAGAAGACCGGCTTGACTTTTTGGCTTCTGGCATACCAAATGCCATCAAATTTGTCCTGGGAGGAAGCCGATGTCAAATTCAAAAGAAGCAGTCCGCAAAGTTCTCGATGCGGTCAAAGCGGACAAGCGTACGAGCCTGACGGCGCCGGAGGGCAAATTGGTCTGCGATGCCTACGGGATACCGGTCCCGAAGGAGGACGTCGCCAAGTCGGCGGCCGAGGCGGCGCGGATCGCGTCCGGCATGGGTTTCCCGGTGGTCATGAAGATCGTCTCGCCGGACATTCTCCACAAGACCGAGGCCGGCGGCGTCGTGGTCGGCGTCAAGACGGCCGCTGACGCCGAGAAGACCTACGAGACGATTCTCGCCAACGCCAGGAAGTACAAGGCGGACGCCAAGATCGGGGGCGTGCAGGTCCAGCAGATGCTGGGCGGCGGCACCGAGGTGATCATCGGCTCGATCACCGACGGCTCGTTCGGCAAGCTGGTCGCCTTCGGCCTCGGCGGCGTGCTGGTCGAAGTGCTCAAGGACATCACCTTCCGCCTCGCGCCCGCGACCACGGAAGACGCGCTGTCGATGCTCGACGGCATCCAGGCGCATGAGATGCTGAAGGGCGTGCGTGGCGGCGATCCCGTCAACCGCGAGGCGCTCGCCGATGTCATCGTCAAGGTGTCGCGGCTGGTCAGCGATTTCCCTGAGATCGTCGAGCTCGACCTCAATCCCGTTTTTGCCACCAAGAAGGACGCGATCGCCGCCGACGTGCGCATCGTCGTCGATTTCGACTACAAGCCGCGCCCGGCGCCGCGCCCGACCGAGGAAATCGTCGCCGCGATGAACCGCATCATGCAGCCGAAGGCGGTGGCCGTGATCGGTGCTTCTGCCGAAGACGGCAAGATCGGCAACTCCGTGATGAAGAACCTCATTAACGGCGGCTACAAGGGCGAGATCTATCCGATCCACCCCAAAGCGCCCGAGATCCTCGGCTACAAGGCCTACAAGAGCGTCAAGGACGTGCCAGGGGTGATCGACGTCGCGGTGTTCGCGATCCCCGCGAAATTCGTCGCCGGTGCGCTCGCCGAATGCGGCGAGAAGAAAATTCCCGGCGCCGTGCTGATCCCGTCGGGCTTCGCCGAAGCCGGCGCGCCGGAACTGCAGGCCGAGATCGTCGAAGTCGGCAAGAAGTACGACATCCGCCTGATGGGGCCGAACATCTACGGCTTCTATTACACGCCAGCCAATCTCTGCGCGACCTTCTGCACGGCCTACGACGTCAAGGGCCATGCGGCCTTGTCATCGCAGTCCGGCGGCATCGGCATGGCGATCATCGGCTTCTCACGCTCGGCGAAGATGGGCGTCTCCGCGATCGTCGGCCTCGGCAACAAGTCCGATATCGACGAGGACGATCTGCTTGCCTTCTTCGAGCAGGACCCGAACACCAATTTGATTGCGCAGCACTGCGAAGACCTGAAGGACGGCCGCGCCTTCGCGGAAGCCGCCAAGCGGGTCTCCAAGAAGAAACCGGTGATCGTGCTGAAGGCCGGCCGCACCTCGGCAGGTGCGAAGGCGGCAAGCTCGCACACCGGCGCGCTCGCCGGCAACGACAAGATCTATGAGGACGTGTTCAAGCAGTCCGGCGTGATCCGCGCCCGCAGCTTGAGGCAACTGCTCGAATTCGCCCGCGGCGTGCCGGTGCTGCCGACGCCGAAGGGCGAGAACGTGCTGATCATCACCGGCGCCGGCGGTTCGGGCGTGCTGCTCTCCGACTCCGTGGTCGACAACGGCCTGTCGCTGATGCAGATGCCGCCGGACCTGGATGCGGCCTTCCGCAAGTTCATCCCGCCATTCGGCGCCGCCGGCAATCCCGTCGACATTACCGGTGGCGAGCCGCCGATCACCTATGTCAACACGGTGAAGCTCGGCCTGTCCGATGAGCGCATCCACGCGCTGATCCTCGGCTACTGGCACACCATCGTGACGCCGCCGATGGTGTTCGCGCGCAACATGGTCGAGGTGAAGAAGGAGATGGAGGCCAAGGGCTTCGTGAAGCCGATGGTGGCCTCGCTCGCCGGCGACGTCGAGGTCGAGGAGGCCGCCGAGTATCTCTATCAGCACGGCATCCCGGCCTATGCCTATTCGACCGAACTGCCGGTCGAGGTGCTGGGGGCCAAGTACAAATGGGCGCGCGGCGCGGGTCTGCTCTAACGAGAAGATCAATGCCGCTTCGACGTCAGTCGGAGCGGCATTTTGATTGAACGCTTCGGGTGAGGGGACTCTCCACAAACTCGGTCTGTGTCTGGGAATGCAGGTCGCGATGAAGAGAGACGTGATCCGGCGCAAGTCCATCGAGAAGACTAACGCGGATACTGAGGCCGATTCCCGCGAGGGCGGCGTGCAGTCCGTCGACCGCGCGCTCTCGATCATCGAGACGCTCGCCGAAGACGACGAAGGCTACCGCCTGAGCGATCTCGCGATCCGCACGGGGCTGTCGACCTCCACCGTGCACCGTCTGCTGGCAACGCTCGAAAGCCGCCGCTTCGTGCAATTCGACCGGACCCAATCGAAATGGCATGTCGGCGCCCGCAGCTTCACGGTCGGCGCCACCTTTGCGAGGCGCCGCAACTTCACCGCCCAGGCGGTTCCCTACCTGCGCAAGCTGCGCGACCTCACCCGCGAGACCGCCAACCTCGCCGTCGTCGACGACGAGTTCATCGTCGTGCTGACCCGAATGGAAAGCCGCGAGATCATGCGTTCGCTGACGAAGGTCGGCGGCCGCGTGGCGATGGTTGCGTCCGGCGTCGGCAAGGCGGTGCTGGCGACCTATTCGGACGAGGACGTCAGCGCGATCATCCGCCACCACGGCATGCCGCGCCTGACCGAGAAGACCATCACGCGGCCGAGCGACCTGTTCAGGGAACTCGAACGCGTCCGCCGCCAAGGTTACGCCGTCGACGACGAGGAAGCCTGCATGGGGCTGCGCTGCATCGCCGCCGTCGTCTACAACGATTGCAGCGAGCCGCTGGCGGCGATCTCGGTCTCCGGCATGACCAGTCGCCTGACCGACGATCGCTTGGCCACGCTCGGCCAGACCGTGCGCGAAGTGGCGGCCGAGCTGACGCTTGCGCTCGGTGGCCTCGTGCCCGCTGCGACGGCTGGCTGAGAAGACAACGCCGTCATTGCGGGCGCATCCGCCTGTGTGGAGAGATGGATTGCGTCGCTGACTACAGCTCAGATCGCGGGCGTTATCAGACCAACCCTCATGTCTCTGGCAACGTAGACGCATGTGTCATCGGCGTGCACGCGGCCGTTCGCAACTCCGAGAACCAGTCTGCCGCGCCTCACCTGGCGCATATCAACCTCATAGCGAACGCGTCTGACTTCTGGCGTGATATGGCCTCTGAACTTCACCTCGCCAACACCGATGGCGCGGCCTTTGCCTGGTGAGCCCGACCAGCCGAGCCAGTAACCGATCATCTGCCACATCGCGTCCAAACCCAGACATCCCGGCATCACAGGGTCGTGAGGAAAGTGGCAATTAAAGAACCAGAGGCTCGGCGTAATGTCCAACTCGCCGACGATATGGCCCTTTCCAAATTCGCCGCCGTCCATGCTGATGTCTGTGATGCGGTCCATCATAAGCATGGGCGGTGCTGGCAACTGCGCATTGCCTGGGCCGAAATAGCCACCTTCACCTGATTTGAGCAGATCGTCTTTTGTGTAGGACGATTGCGGAGTGTGAAAGTCGTGTGGGTTGGGCAAGACAACAAGGCCTTTGGTGGTGAGCGGTCGGGGTATACTCCGACGTCTGTACTCGCGGTCAGGATGTACTTGGATTGAGTTCAATTCAAGTGCGATCAGGGGCGAATGGTCGAAAGCTGTCGCCGCGAGGGCGCCCTCGATGGCAAGTCTGGGCTGATTGCCGATCCACACAACGCCGAAGTCGGCTCCCTGTCAGAGGTTGAACCGGCAGTAACGTCCGCTGTTGGGCGCAAGGTGGACCATTGGCGAAAGGCCTGGATCGACTAAACTGACGCCTCAAGAACCAGGGAACCGGTTGCTTCCCTGACCGCAAGAACAATGCCGGGGAGAAAGCATGGGTCGGAAGATAGCTATCGTCGGAGCTGGAGCCGTCGGCGGGTATGTGGGTGCCCACATGGTGCAGGCCGGCGAGGACGTCACGTTCATCGATCCCTGGCCCGATCACATCGAGCACATGAGGAAGCACGGACTGCGCGTCACGCACGCAAGGGACGTCGCGGAATTCTCGGTTTCCGTGCGCGCGCTGCACATCACCGACGCGCAGCAGCTCGCCAAGGAGAGACCGGTCGACATCGCCTTCGTCTGCATGAAATCTTACGACACCGCCTGGGCCACCATGCTGATCC
Source organism: Bradyrhizobium sp. 31Argb (assembly GCF_043638955.1). Classification (NCBI taxonomy): domain Bacteria; kingdom Pseudomonadati; phylum Pseudomonadota; class Alphaproteobacteria; order Hyphomicrobiales; family Nitrobacteraceae; genus Bradyrhizobium; species Bradyrhizobium sp. 31Argb. The sequence continues at coordinate 12,132 of NZ_JBEGDB010000217.1, forward strand.
AGCAGTATCTGGCGCCCGACGGCTACGTCGTGTCGCTGCAGAACTGCATGAACGAAGAGACGATTGCCGGCATCGTCGGCTGGGGCAGGACGCTCGGATGCATTGCCAGCAGCATCACCGTCAATCTGCCTGAACCCGGCCATATTCACCGCGGCGCCGGCAAGGGCGGGGCGGCGCACACCGTATTTCGCACCGGCGAAGTGCACGGTCGCGTCACGGCTCGGGCGGAAGAAATCTGCCGTCTGGTGGGCTACTCGGACAGCGCCAAAGTGACCGGCAATCTGTGGGGCGAGCGCTGGTCGAAACTGGTTGCCAACGTCATGGGCAATGGGCTCTCGGCCTGCACGGGTCTGTCGGGCGGAGACAAGTTGCAAAGCGAGCCGATCCGCCGTTTCTCCACCCGGCTCGGCAGCGAAGCGATCCGCGTCGGCCAGGCGCTCGGCTATCAATTGGAGGAGATCCTGCACCTGTCGCCTGAGACGATCGCGCGCGCCGGAGAAGGCGACGAGACGGCGATGCGCGTCTGCGACGAGCAGCGCTTCAGGGACGGCAAACGCACCTCCTCCGAGCAGCGTCCCTCGATGGGCCAGGACGTGCAGAAGGGCCGGCGCACCGAGATCGAATTCCTCAACGGTTTAGTGGTGCGCGAGGGCGAGAAGATCGGCCTGTCCTGCGCAGCCAATGCCGTGCTGACCGACCTCGTCAAGCGCGTGGAGCGGAATGAGCTGAGCCCGGATCCGCGGCACATTACGGGGCTGCGGTTGAACTGAGCCGCGTTGCTCGCCTTGATGCGCAGAACGGGTTGACGTCTGAACTACCGGGTGGGCAGACAAACTCCGTCCACTTGAATCGGACAGGTACGGGCCAACAACGGACTGGCTGCAAGGCAATGTTGCCAAGCGAAAGGTCTCTTATAGAGACACCTAACATTGCGGGCGCTTGTCGAGAGCCGCCACGATGCGCTCTAGATTGGCATCAATCCGCTGCGTTTCGGTGAGCTGCTGCTCACACGGTTGGATTACCGAAACCCCCGATTTTGTGCGGTTGGTAAAACGCGAAACCACGATCCATGCACCAATGAGCACCACGAACGGCCACCATGAGAGCAGTGCCGACAGCCAATCACCATTCATATACAGGTTTCCATCCTCTTTATCGGACAGCGGAGCAGCCCAGCGCGCGTCAGGATGCCGTTCATCCATTAACAGGTAACCCTCGCTCGTTGATAAATGTAGGAAATCAATGCACGCGGCGCTTGTTGGGGGCACTCAGAACCGGAAGATCACTTTTGGGATTGCCGAGACAACTATAGCTCGGAAGAACTCGCGGTATCGCCATTTGCTAACTGGATGTCTGTCAACAGCGGCCGGCATCCGAAACCCTTCACAAAAGCGGCGTCGAGGCACGCGCACAGCGATGTCCGCCCTGGTTCAGACGACCGACATGGTGAAAGCGGGAGCGCGATTCAGCTCGGGGTCTTTTCGGACCTCAGCGCAGTCTTGAAATATCTCCGGTTTACCCCAACGACCGGACATCACTAAGCGCAGGGTGGCTTAGCGAAAGCGTAATCCACCCTTGCATCGCGCGACTGTCCGGAGTCCTTTGAGGTGCCGGCTCGTCGTGCTTGGGGCGTCGTTGTCCGTCGTCAGATAATTTGAGACAGATCAAGCTTTTCGAGAAGGGAGGCTCTGGCTCATCAGGGGTTAGAGTTTA
>NZ_JBEGDB010000218.1:0-13766 GCF_043638955.1 Bradyrhizobium sp. 31Argb
GCAACGTTCGTGACGATCGCGAGCCGCCCCTCATTCGGGTGAGACGCGCGGAGTTAAATCACTGATTTGCCCGACGGGTTAAGCGGTTTATTTTTCACCGCAGGGCTGGACGGGGCAAATCACATTGAAATAATTCATGAAATTCGTCCAAACGTGACTCTGCGCGCGGCTCGGGCAGCTCACGACCGGCCTCGACTATCGGTTCGTCGTGAACCCTGCCTATAACGCCGATCGCGGTCCGGTCTCGATCCTCTCGGGCCGACCGCGCCGAGTTCTGACCAGAGGTGGTTCATGACGTTTCAGGATATTCGCGCCGCCATCCTCGGGCAAAACTCGCTCCGGCCCAATGTCTGGGATCTCGTGGCGCTGCTGCTCTTGATCGGCGTCCTGGTGCTGATCGTCTATGGCGGCCAGCAGACGATTCAACCGCTGTCGGAGCTCGAGCATACGCCGGTTACGCTCGATCCGCGCAATCTTCCGCTCTACGCACTGCGGACCACGATGCGGATGCTGCTGGCGATCATTTGCTCGACCGTCTTCACCTTCATCTATGCCACGCTCGCCGCCAAGAGCCGGCGCGCGGAGATCGTGCTGATCCCGCTGCTCGACATCCTGCAGTCGGTGCCGATCCTCGGCTTCCTGACCTTCACGGTCGTGTTCTTCATGAACCTGTTTCCGGGACAGGTGCTGGGCGCCGAGCTGGCCTGTGTCTTCGCGATCTTCACCAGCCAGGCCTGGAACATGACCTTCAGCATGTATCAGTCGCTGCGCAGCGTGCCGAAGGATCTCGAGGACGCGACACAAAGCTTTCACCTGTCCGGCTGGCAGCGGTTCTGGCGGCTGGATGTGCCCTTTGCGATGCCAGGCCTGATCTGGAACGCGATGATGTCGATGTCCGGCGGCTGGTTCTTCGTGGTGGCATCGGAGGCGATCACCGTGGGCAACACAACGGTCACCCTGCCCGGCGTCGGCTCCTATGTCGCGCTCGCCATTCAAGAGCAGAACCTGCCGGCGATCGTCTATGCGCTGATGACCATGCTTCTCGTCATCATCGCCTACGACCAGCTCCTGTTTCGTCCGATCGTCGCCTGGGCCGACAAATTCCGTTTTGAGCAGACCGCCTCCGACGAGCCGCCGACGTCCTGGATGCTCGACCTCTTCCGGCGCACGCGTGCGCTGCGTGCGCTGACCTATCCGCTCGGCGCCGCGAACAAGGCCATTTCGACGCTGCGCATCGGCGTGCCCGCGGTGCTGCGGCCACCAGCCAAGAGCAGCCAACCCTCGCGCGTCGTCGACGGCGTATGGGTGGCGGTGGTCGCCGCCGTGACGAGCTACGCCGCATGGAAGATCTATCAATATCTCTCCGCCACGCGCGGCTGGTCAGACGTGACCGCCGCGGTCGGATACGGCTTCGCCACGCTCGCGCGCGTGGTCGTGCTGATTGCGCTGGCAACGATCGTATGGGTGCCGATCGGCGTCTGGATCGGGCTGCGGCCGAAACTCGCCGAGCGCATGCAGCCGCTCGCGCAGTTCCTGGCGGCGTTCCCGGCCAACCTCGCCTTTCCGGTGTTTGTCGTGCTGATCGTGCATTTCGGATTGAACCCGAACATCTGGCTCAGCCCGCTGATGATCCTCGGCACCCAGTGGTACATCCTGTTCAACGTGATCGCCGGAGCCGCTGCCTTCCCGAGCGATTTGCGGGAAGCCGCCGGCAGCTTCCACCTGAAGGGATGGCGCTGGTGGGTGAAGGTGATCCTGCCCGGCATTTTTCCCTACTATGTCACGGGAGCGATCACCGCCTCGGGCGGGTGTTGGAACGCCTCGATCGTCGCGGAAGTCGCAAGCTGGGGCGACACCCACCTGACCGCCATTGGCCTCGGCTCCTATATCGCGCGAGCGACCGAAGCCGGCGATTTTCCGCGGGTCGTGCTCGGCATCGCCGTCATGTGCGTGATGGTGACGCTGTTCAATCGCCTGCTCTGGCGGCAGCTCTATGCCTTTGGCGAGCGTCGTCTTCGACTCGGCTGAAGCCGGAGAAGCCGCGCTCCCTCTCCGGCTTGCGGGCCCGCAAGCGGGAGAGGTGAAGATTCAGCCTGATCGGATCATGCTCTAGCGTCCCCAACGGTCCTCCCAGAGCTTTTCGCCGATCTGGCAATTGATCCTTGGTTCCTTCACGGCGGCGGGAACGACCTTGTGCTCGGGATCACGTCCGGCCACTTCGAGTACCAGTTTGGTGCGAATGGCTTCCTTGAATCGTTCGCGATCCTTGATTGCCACGACGAAGGAGCCGGGCCCGCCGATGACGCAATCCTCGTAGTACCAATCAAGATTATCGATATCCATCATTGAATGGGACGGCTCCTTGATCATGATCGGCAGGCCGTTGATGACGATGCCTTTCGCCAGCGCCTGGTCGCGAACGGGCGTGACAGGCGGTCCGTTGTTGTTGGGGCCGTCGCCGGAAATGTCGATGACACGCCGAAAGCCGCGGCTAGGGTCCTCGTCGAAGAGCGGCGTCCCGAACAGGATGGCACCCGAAATTGAGGTGCGCGACCCGCGCCGGATCGGCGCCTGCATGATTTCGCTGGCGACTGCGTCGGCCGTCTCGGGGCCGTCGATCACCCGCCAGGGAATGATCACCCGTTGGTCGCCGAACGCCGACCATTCGAAGTAGGTCAAGGCAATCTTTCCGTTCGGGCCTCCCTTCAGCGCCTGCAGGAATTCCCTGGAAACGATGGCCTCAGCATAACCCTCGCGCTGCACCGTGAGCTCGTCCGTATCCATGGAATAGGAGACGTCGGCCGCAATGATAAGCTCGATATCCACGGAAGGCGGGCCCTCCCGGTCGGCAAGTGCCGGTGGCTGACCAGGCGCCGCAGCGCCCGCGGCGCCGGCGAGCATGCCGGCGGCCAGCACCGCTGCGATCGAGATGCACCATCGCATCGCGGACCTCCTCGATCCCTAAAGCGCGATGACTTTTCTTCGAATCGTCATCCCGCTTTAGCTCTTTGTTTGCGCATGATCTCCGCGCAAACGCTTCGCGTTTGTCGCGAGGGAAAACCGGTTTCCACTTTTCCGGATCATGCTCTGGCCTCGATATGATGGTGACACGCAAGTTTCACAGGGCAAAGCGGAGAGATTGGCGACTCGGTGTCCATATTCCGGAATTCGGCAAGTCACGGCTGCCTAAAAGCGCGCCGTGTTGCCTAACCCGTCTGGAACCGCCGGTCCCCCATTCCGAAACACGGGATTGTGCATTGCAGCACGATGGCTAGATTGCGCCTCCGCAAAAGGATGCCACGTGTCTGAAATTAATGCCGAGGCCTGGGTATCGTCAGGCCACCGCCCGATGGGCTTCCCCGAATTCGTAGTTGCGATCGCATCGATCATGGCGCTGAACCCGCTAGCCATGGACATGATGCTGCCGGCGCTGCCGAGCATCGGCGCCGCCTTCAACATTGCCGACGCCAACCATCCGCAGATGGTGCTGTCGATCTTCCTGATCGGTTTCGGCGTCGGACAGTTCGTGATGGGGCCGTTGTCGGATCGCTTCGGCCGCCGCCCGGTGCTGCTCGGCGGCATGGCCGTCTATGGCGTCGCGAGCCTGCTTGCGATCGCCGCGTCATCCTTCGAGACCCTGCTGCTGGCGCGTGCACTGCAGGGCCTCGGCACGTCGGCGACGCGCGTGATCGCCACCTCGATCGTGCGCGACTGCTACGCCGGAAGGCGCATGGCGAGCGTGATGTCGCTCGCGATGATGGTCTTCATCGCGGTGCCCGTGGTCGCGCCATCGTTCGGCCAGGCAGTGCTGCTGCTGACGCAGTGGCGCGGCATTTTCGTTGCGCTGATGCTGTACGGCGTGATCGCGCTGATCTGGAGCGCGTTGCGCATGCCGGAAACACTGCCGGCGGAATTGCGCAAATCGCTCGCGATCCGCGACGTGCTCGGCGCCTTCCGGCAGACGCTCACCAACCGGCAGACGCTGGGCTATGCGCTGGCGGCCGGCGGCATACAGGGTGCGCTGTTCGCCTTCGTCTTCACCTCGCAGCAGCTCTTCACCGACATCTACCAGCTCGGGCATTACTTTCCGCTGGCATTCGCTTCGGTCGCGGCGGGCATCGCGATTGCGGGCTTTCTCAACTCCCGCTTTGTCGGGCGGCTCGGCATGCGCGTGATCTCGCACGGCGGGCTGGTCGCCTTCGTCCTCGTCGCCGCCACGATGCTGGTGGCGGCGAAGCTGCAGATGCTGCCGCTGTCGCTGTTGATGACGCTGGCGGCATTGATGATGTTCACGTTCGGGCTGATGATCGCCAACTTCACCGCGCTGGCGATGGAGCCGCAGGGCCATATCGCCGGAACCGCCTCGTCGCTGTACGGATCGATCACGACGCTGCTCGCCATCGGCATCGGCATCGTGATCGGCCAGAGCTACGACGGCACGCTGCTGCCGTTCTCGACCGGCTTCTTCCTCTGCGCGCTGGCGGCGCTCGCAGTGGTGCTGGCGACGGAAAAGGGCCGCCTGTTCAAGCCGCATCATACGACGATGTAGTTGCGCAGGTGTGATGCTTTTCTTGAATAGGGCAATGGCTCGGATTCACCTCGCCCCGCTTGCGGGGAGAGGTCGAAATTCAAGCCAACCGGGTCGGCGCGAAGCGCCGCCCGATGACAGGCTCCGCTTGAATTTCGGGTGAGGGGGAGCCTCCACGAGCTCATCTCTCACCGTACTTGCGGAGACGGCCCCTCACCCCAACCCTCTCCCCGTAAGAACGGGGAGAGGGAGAGGGGTCGTCAATTGCTTCGCATCCTTACGCTTATTTTCCGCCGCGCACCTGGATCACGAGCGCGCTCAGGCGGGCGTTCAGCTTGTTGTAATCGACATTCGCGCCGCCCAGGCCGGCCATGCATCTGCGCTTGCATCCGCCGCCGCCGCCACCACCGCCGCCACGGGCCGGATCGCCGAATGTGGCGACGGGAACGGTGCCGATAACCTGGAAGCCGCGCGCCATCAGCCGCGAGCGCACCGCGAGGCAATAGCTCACCGACAGATGGGAGAAGCGCGTCTCGCCATGGCCGGCGCGGTATTTCATCACAGCCGTGCAGAGATCGCCGCGGGCCAGCCGCCATGCCTGGGCGAGGTAGGTCACCCCATAGCGGATGTTGGTCTCGGGCACGGCGAGTTCGGCATTGGTGCCGGTGAAGCCAAGCATCCGCGCGGTCGAGGGCAGCACCTGCATCAATCCGATTTCACCGACACCGCCGATCGCGCCCGCATTGTAGCCGCTCTCCACGCCCATCACGGCTTCCGCGATCTCGGGCGCAAGGCCCGTGCCGGAGGTCTGCTTCTCGATCAGGTCGCGATAGCGGGAGCGAGGCTGTGCGCTCGAGGTTGAGGTCGAGGTCGCGCCCCCTCGCGTCGGGGGCAACCCGATCTTGGCATTCTCGCGCCATCGCCGTTCGATGGCGGACGGCGTCTCGGCTGGCGCAGCTTCCTTGGCTGGAGCGGCTTCCTTCTCAGGCTCGCTCTTTTCAGGCTCGCTTGCCGCCTCAGCAGCGGGAGCTTCCTCCGGCACCGCGGGCACCGTATCGGCGAACGCGAGAGCGCTTGTCAGCACGAGGCCGACGCCGGTCGCCAGCGCAAGCAACCACCCGCGTAACAGCCTGGTCTGCCGATGCCCCCGCACGCCTCCGCCTCGCTCACTCTGTGGATCGAAGCCGCAGGCGAAGACGCAGCGGCTGAAGCATGTCGGGAGGTGGCGCGCCGGCATTGGCGGCGGCGAGCAGCGGACGCAGCCGGCCGCCGAGCTCCGGATCCATGCTGCTGTCGAATGCGATGCGGTCCATCCTGCCGTCCGGCAGGATCGAGGCGCTCACCACGAATGTCAGCGGCTTGTTGTCCTTCTCGCGCCCCGCCGCGAAAGTCACAAGCCACTGCGACATGTCGCCGTCGCCCTCGATCTGATGCTGAAAGGCACCCTGCAGCCGGGACGCATAGTCGCGCCAGGCCGCCGGCGCTTCCGATGCGGCCTTAAAGTCCGTGCTTTGCGCCACAGCCGGCGCGCGCCCGGCGGAAAGGCCGAGCGCCACGAGGCCGAACGAGTGCAGCAGACGCCGCAGCCTGCCGGGATTCCCGTTGATCGGGGATTTCGACGCCATCGCTACAGTGCTGTCCGATCAGCTATTGAGGGCCGGCCGCGGCGGCGCCAGGTTCGCGTCCGCGTTGGATGCTTCCTTGGACGCTTGCTTGGGTGTTTCCTTGGCCGATTCGAGGCTCGAGGCCAACCTGCCGAGCTCCTCGCGCAACCAGGGGATGAGCTGCTGGATCAAACTGTCCCAGATCTGGAGCTGGGTGCGGACATAGTTCGGCGAGACCGCGCCGGCGATGGAGAGATCGAGCGTCAGCACCAGAAATTCATCGGTGCCCTGCGGCTTGTCCACGAACAGCCGGCAGAACCTGTGCATGCGATTCCACTTGTTCACGAGATCGAGCGGCATCGATCCCTGCACAGTCAGGACCGCAACGAAGGCGACATCCGCGAAATGATCAGGCTTGCCGGGAAACGCATTGCCCGGGCGGACGTCGAAGCCGAGGCCGTTGCTCGCCGACCGCAACAGAGAAATATTGCCGTCGGTCACGAGCTCGGCGCGATAGCCGGCGGTTTGGAGCGCCGCGCGCAGCTCCTCGAGCGTGACAAAGGACTGCATCCCGGCGTTGGACAAATCTGCGGGTGCTTGCGCGACGCTAGTGCTCATGGACATGTTAATCTCCTCTGTCCAATAACGTGATCAGGTTTGCAATAGCAATTTCGGATCTGGGGACGACGAACGCGGTTAGCGGGCAGCGCCTGCCGACTGCGTCAGCTCGCTGGCGATGCGGGACAGTGCGATTTCGTTGATCGCGGGCGGATTCTGCTCGAGCGCGCGCGCAAGATAGGCGCGGCGATTGAGCTCGGCACGCTGTGCCCGCAGGCGCTGGACCAGGGTGTCCCGCACGTCGGCAAGCGGCATGGTTTCGGACGGCTTGGTCTCGATCAGCTTGACGATGTGATATCCGTCGGCAAGCTTGATCGGCTCGCTCACGGTATTGACGGCCATTCCCATCACGCGGCTCTTGATCTCGGGAACGAGCTGCGGTTCGGGCAGCCAGCCGAGATCGCCGCCCTTGTCAGCCTGCTCGCGCTGGTCGGTGGTGTCCTTGGCGACCTGGGCGAAATCCGCCTTCGGCTGCTTCAGCTTGGCCTGAATGTCCGCGAGCTTCGCCTTGGCCTTCTCTTCGGCCGCGGCGTCCGATCCTTCCGCCAGCGCGACATAGATCTGGGCGAGATGAAAGCGGCGCGGCATGATCAGCGCGCCCTTGTTGGCGTCATAGGTCTTCTGGATTTCCGCCTCATCCGGATAATTTTCCGGCGGCACCGACGCCGACTGCAGGTAGGTCTCGAAGATGGCCTCCTCGCGCAGCTTGGCGAGCTGAGCGACGACGGCCGGTTGGTCCTGCCACTTCTTGTCCGTGGCTTCCTTGAGGACGAGCTGCCTTGCAAACATCGCGCGGAGCGTCTGGTTGAGAAGCGCGGGATCGCGGGCGAGCGCGGCGCGCTGATCGGGCCCGACGGCGGCCAGGAAGGCGCGGATTTCCGACGAGGAGACGTCACGTCCGCCAACGCGCGCCACCGGCTCGTTGCCCGACGCCGCCGCCTCGGCATGCGGCGCCGGGGCGGCTGGCTGGGCCGCAGCAACAGGCGCGGGCGCGGCGGCGGGCGCCTTCGGCTTCACCACCCGCTGCGGTGCCGCCGGGGGAGGATTTTGCGCGAAAGCGGGTTCGGCCCCGCCCAATCCGCCGGCCAGTCCGATGATCGCCAAAGCCACGAGGTGACGGCCGACACGATCGCGACGGTATCGCGGTGGTTGGCGTTCAAACGCAGGACGATAGGCAATCATAGTGACCTCAGGGTTCGATCTTCTGGTTCAGAATCCGGTCGCCGTAATCCTGCAACAGGTTCTGGATCTCGACGCGACGGAAACCGAGTAGCGGTTCGTTAGCCACTACTCACCAAATGTCACATTTTCATAACAGTCCATCAGTTGGCGACCGATCTTGGCCGGTTACTGGTATCTCTGTACGCGCATGGCGGATCAGCGCCGAGAAGGCTCTTGGGCGAGAAGGTTCTTGTAGACCTTTCCGCCTTTCATGATGACCAGGAAATTCTTCGCCGGATCTTCCACGAGCTTGATGTTGTCGATTGGATTGCCATCGACCAGCAGGAGGTCGGCGAGCGCGCCCTCCTCCACCACGCCTAGCTTGCCGGGATATGGATTTCGCGGTCCGGACAGGCTGAGCAATTCGGCATTCGTCGATGTCGCCATGGCCAGCGCTTCAGCCGGCGTGTACCAGCGCGTGAGGTCGGCCAGCATGGCGCCTTGCCGCTCAGCCAGCGCCTGCGAGAACAGGATGTCGGTGCCGAAGGCGGTCTTGATTCCGTATTTCTTTGCCAGCGCATAGACTCTATCGGTGCCGGAAACCACCTGTCGCATCTTCGCCTGCTCCGACGGCCCCAGCGCACTTGCGCCTGCCAGATCAAGGAAAGGTTGCGTGCTCAACCAGATTCCCTTCTCGGCCATGAGGCACGCCGTGGCCTCGTCCATCAGGTGGCCGTGCTCGACGCACTTTGCTCCCGCCGCGATCGAGCGCTGGATCGAAGCCGGCGTATAGGCGTGCACGGCCACATAGGTGCCCCAGTTCTCGGCAGCTTCGACGGCGGCACGCAGCTCGGGCTCGGTGAACGTGGACACATCGAGCGGGCTGAACGGCGAAGCCACGCCACCGCCCGCGGTGAGCTTGACCTGCGATGCCCCCTGCATGAGCTGCTCGCGGGCGCGCACACGAACCTCATCCGGACTGTCCGCCACCATGCTGCCACCAATTCTTTCCATGCGGCTGAGCATGCCGCCGATCGTTCTTGGCAGATCGGTAAGCTGCCGGAAATCGCCATGGCCACCAGTGATGGTGATCACGGCGCCGGACGGATAGATGCGCGGGCCGGCGACGAGACCGTCGTCGATCGCGCGCTTGAGCCCAAAGCTCGGCCCGCCCATGTCGCGGACCGTGGTGAAGCCCCGCATGAGCGTGGCGGTGGCTTCCGCTGCCGCAAGAAGATTGTTGTAGCCGACGTCGTCAGCCAGGGCGGCCGCCGGCGTTGGGCGTACCAGCATCGCATGCCAATGCGCGTCGATCAGCCCGGGCATCAGCACGCGTTCGCCGCCGGCGATCACCTGAGCGTCAGCCTGGATCGGCGCAACCGAAATCTTCTCGATCTTGTTGTTGCGGATCAGGACATTGGACGGCGCGGAGAGCGCGGCATTCTTTCCGTCAAAGATGCGAACGTTCTGGAACAGCACAGCGGAAGCTTGTTGAGCCTGCGCCGTCGGCGAGGCCGCGAAGTTCATTCCGATTGAAGCCAGTAGCGCAGCAATGAAAGTTCGACCCGGCGTTCTCAAACCTGACATATCTGATCTCCGCCAATGGTGCGTGGCGCAAGGCTCGCATTGATCTTGCTGTGCGGGAGGGAACGCCCGACGTGATCGCGGGCGGTCAGCGAGTGTATTGCCAGTCCCCTGTCAATCGACGGCCGCTACCCAGTTCTTACGGCCGGCAGCCAGGCAAGGGTCAGCCAGCCGATGCCGTGAGACAAGAGGTCGATGCCCAGCAGCAATCCGAGCACCCACGTCCCGGTGGCCGGAAATCCCGTCAGGATGATGAGACCCGCCAGGACGCCGAACAGCCCGGACAGCAGTATGATCCAGCCGAACTGCTGCCAATGGCTGATGCCGACCAGGATACGGACGAACCCGGAGATCAGAAGCAGCAGACCGAGAACAAGGGTCAGGATCAGCGCACTGGTCAGCGGCTGGGTCACCAGCACGACGCCGAATGCAAGATAGAGCGCGCCGAGCAGCAGTTGCCACACGAACCCTCCCCACCCTTTGGTCCAGAAGGCGTGAATGATCTCGAATCCACCGGCGATGATCGCCATCCAGCCGATGAAGATGGTGCTGATCACGGTGAACAGTGCGAGATCGCCGAGGACCAGCAGGCCCGCGATGATCATCACGATCCCGAGCAGGATGCATATCCATAAAGGCGGTGTCGGCAGCCCGGTGAGACGCATCGCCGGACCGTTGTCATAGGTGGTCATATCATTCTCCTCGATTCCAGAAGTCGTCGAACCCGTTACGCATCAACTCGATTGTCCGCGTTCGCCCGCCGTCTCATCGCTCGGAATCTCTCCCGGTCGATAGTTCGGCAGCCGCCCGGCCGGAATGATCGCAAGCAACGCAAGGCCTGCCATGATCAACAGCCCGATCTTCAGCGCACGCAGCCGCGCCTCGGTGTTCACCCGCACCGCCTCCTCGACCTGCTGCGGCGTGGCGCTGGTGCCCTCCAGCGCGGTCCGCAGTCGGTCGTTGCTGACGAAATTGATGTTGTCGAGATCGACCTGCGCCTGCAGTTCGGGTGTGAGCTTGGGGCTCGCGGCGATGCTGCTCAGCGCGATCGCACTCAACAGACCAACAAGGAGCGCGCCAGCCACTGCCGTTCCGACGGCGGCGGCGAGGTTGTTGGTGGTGCCGCGCAGCGATCCGACGTCCCCTGCGAGCTCCTTGGGCGAAGCCGTGACCAGCACGTTGAACAGCAGCGTGACAAGCGCGCCTTGCCCGATACCAAAGACAACGAGCCCGAGCAGCACCGGCACCTCGCTCCAGTCGTTGCGCACGACGAATGCGAGCCACAACAGCGCGACGGTGCAAAGGAAGAAGCCGGCTCGCCCGATCTGCCGCGGCGTCAGCTTGTCATAGACGTGCACGATCAGCATCGCGGCAAAGAATACAGTAAGGTTGAACGGCATCATCGCTACCGCAGTGGCGATCGGGCTGCGACCCTGCACGATCTGAATGTAGAGCGGGACGGAGAAGTTGAGAGCGGCCTCCAGCGCGACGACAGTGAACATCGCGTAGACGGCCGCTCGCTCCTCAGGTGAATCGATCACCTGAAGCGCGAGGAGAGGAGTCTTGCCTGCCTCCTCGCGCTTGTGTGTCCACATCAGGAATGCCTGGCCCAACACGATGCCCGCCACGATCAGGATCGGCGCGGGAGACAGGCCGAGAAGGCTGAACGGCGCGTTTGGGCTCGCCAACACGAGCCCCCATCTGTTGAGATTATTGAAGCCGAAGCTGATGCAAATGATCGCGGCTGCTGCGAGTATGACACCAACGATATCGACCTCCACGTCCGGCCGGCCATGGTCGCGCTTGAGGCGGAAGCTCAGCAGGAAAACAATGGCGGCAACGGCGATGAGAATTCCGAACACCGGCCGCCAGCCGATATAGGTGCCCAGTACGCCGCCGATGACGAATGCAAGCACGCCGGCCGCCGCGCGTGCAGAACCGAGCGCGCCCACTGCGGTTGCCTGCTGGCGTCCGGTGTAGTTCTCGGCAATCAGGGCGACCAGCGAGGGCACGATCACTGCGCCGGCGGCGCCGCAGAGCGCCTGCGCCGTGATCATCACGACGGCCGTGGGGCTGAACGTCATCATGACCTGGGATATGAAGAACAGCACGACGGCCGCGCGGAACACCTGTAGCGCGCCGTATCGCTGCGCGAGCTTTGCGCCCAGCATGACGAAGCCGGCGACCAGCATGGAATAGGCCACGATGCCGGTTGCGACCGTGGTCGGAGGAACGCCAAAGCTCTTGACCATTCCCCCCATCGCCACCGGCAACGAAGCGACATTGAACGACATGATCATCTGGCCGAGCGCTATCGCGATCATGGGAATCCATGATGCGCGTTCCTCCTGGTGGATGCCGCCGATCGAGATTGTCTGTGTCACTATGACGTCCTCCGATTTGCTCGGGCTTTTCAGCATCGACCGGGTGGACGAGACGCCGATCCGGTCAACATTTGTCAGTCTTCCGGTTGCGAGACGAACAGATCCATGCCCAATCGCTGCGACAGGAATTTCGCGGCGAGTTGTCCTCTCACGCTGTTGCCGGCCGCATCCAGCGGCGGAGCGAAAGTGCCGAAGCCGCCTTTTCCGGGCGAGACCGCGACAATGCCGCCGCCGATCCCGCTCTTTCCGGGCAGGCCGATGTCGTAAAGCCAATCGCCTGACGTCTCATACAAGCCGGCCGTGATCATCACGGCCAAGGCGTAATGGCAAACCGCAGCATCGACCACGCGTTGCTTCGTGATAGGGTTCACCCCACCGTCCGCCAGCGTCGCACCCATCACGGCGAGGTCTTTGGGGGTCACGTTTAACGAACACTGCCTCGTGTAGAGATCGGTCGCCTGCTTGGCGTCACAATAGATCCGGTCGTAGCTCTCCAACAGCCGCGCGATGCTGCGATTGCGGAAATTTGTCTGCGACGCGGAGGCGTAGACCTCTTCGTTGAGCGGAAGTTTGCGGCCTGCGAAGCGCGACAGCCCATCGTGGATAAACTCCCACTGCGCCTCGGCGGACACTCCCGGCGCGAGGCTCGTCGTCGCGATCGCGCCAGCATTCACCATCGGATTGGTACGCCCGCTTCCATTCTCGATCGCCGCAAGCGAGTTGAACGGAAGTCCGGTGGCGTTGGCGCCGAGCTTCGTGCGCGCCTCTTCCGGGCCAAGGGTCTCGCAGATCAGCGCGAACACGAATGGCTTCGACACGCTCATGATGGAGAATTCGTAGCCTATGTCTCCCGCGCCGTAGACGTGCCCATCGGTTCCAACGACACAAACGCCGAACAGCTCGCTCGGGACTCGGGCGAGCGCCGGGTAGACCTGTGAATTATTGCCGTCAGCGTTCGATTTAAGGCGCCGGTGCGCGTCTTCCACCAGCGACTGCACCATCTCGGGATTAGGTAGATGACCGGTCGAAACGTAAGGCCGTTCATCGATCGCCGATCGTGACGCCATCGCACCACTCCGCCCGACGGGGGCTATGTTGTTGATCTAACGCCTACGTTTAAAACGAGTCAATCTGCAACCCGTGCAACAATTTGCTGACAGACCAGCAAATGTGCCGATTGCCATCGAGTTCTCTTCTCACGACGGAGCAAGGTTCCAACGCTCGTTAGGTAAGGCAGGCTGTCGCAATCGTTGTCGCACGCAATTGAATCAAAGAGCCGCCATTGACTGCAGAATCCGAACGCCGGGAAATTTGCAACGTGGCCGGTCGCGTGTACGATTGTGTTTGCTCACGCAAGAAAAAACGCACGCGAAGAGAGTTGGAGAAGGCGGGACATCATCTGAACAGCGAGGCTGATCATGGTGGCAAGTACGAGTGACGGACACTTCCTGCTGGTGAAGAAGCTTGGTGGGTTGGTCGCGATTATCATCGGATGCCTGCTGACGGCAGTTGGCGTGACGTTCGAATCCACCAGCACAACGACTGTCGGCGTTCTGTTTCTTGTGCTTGGCGCCGTCCTGCTCACGCTCAAGATCATCAGACGGAATCAAGGAAGCCCGCTCGGATAGCTGGCTTGCGGTTGGCGTTGAGAATGAGGATGTGCCAGCTGCGATAGCGGTTCACTTCGTTCGCCACTTCGGACAATGGGCGGTTGTTGACGATCAGCAGTCCGCGTTACCAGGCGCTTGCCTCCGCACATGTGCCCTAAAGGTAAAAGCGAGTCGATTTAAGCCAATAGCGAGTCCATCAAGTCTAGGCCGTGTGGACTCTTGGGATTCTCAAATCAGATTGAACGTGATTCAAGGCTTTCTTTTAGGAGGAAGCCTT
>NZ_JBEGDB010000219.1:0-13738 GCF_043638955.1 Bradyrhizobium sp. 31Argb
CGAACCGCCGGATACGGACCCGTACGTCCGGTGGTGTGGGAGGGGCGAAGCCGCGAGGCTTCCCCCTATCCCGATCAAGCGACCACGAGCTTCGCGCTGTTTCAGGCCGGCGGCGCGTACGGCCTGTCCTACTGCTTCGAGCAGACCGGCGGCAACTACGCGCTCCTGTTCATGATCGGCGCAGCCGCCATCACCGCCGCTCTCGCCGTCGATCTCGTGGTCGGCCTATTGGGCGATCGCGCGCGCTCGTAGTGCTACCTACCAGCTCTTTTGGGCTCTTGTAGCCCGGATGGAGCGAAGCGCAATCCGGGATTGCTGCGGCTGGCGATACTGTTCCCGGATTACGCTTCGCTCCATCCGGGCTACGGGACTGTGAGATTCGGCTATCCCCCGTAGCTCTGCACCAGGCTGCCGGCGACCAGCGACCAGCCGTCGACCAACACGAAGAAGATCAGCTTGAACGGCAGCGACACCACGACCGGCGGCAGCATCATCATGCCCATCGACATCAGGACCGAGGCGACCACGAGGTCGATGATGAGGAAGGGGAGGAACAACAAAAAGCCGATCTCGAAGGCGCGCTTCAGTTCGGAGATCATGAAGGCGGGCACCAGGATGCGCAGCGACATCTCGTCCGGCGTCGCCGGCGGCGGCTCGCCGGAGAGATCCATGAACAGCTTGAGGTCCTTCTCGCGCACGTTCTTCTGCATGAAGCCGCGCAAAGGGACGGAGGCGCGCTGCAGCGCTTCCTCGACGCCGATCTGGTTGGCGACGAGCGGGCGGATGCCGTCGTCATAGGATTTCTGCAGCACCGGGCCCATCACGAACGCGGTCAGGAACATCGCCAGCGCGATGATCACCGAGTTGGGCGGCGCGGTCGCGGTGCCGAGCGCGGTGCGGAGCAGCGACAGCACCACGACGATGCGCGTGAACGACGTCATCATGATCAGGATCGACGGCGCGATCGAGAGCACGGTGAGCAGCGCGATCAACTGGATCGCACGCTCGGTGACGCCGCCATTGCCCTGGCCGAGATTGATGCTGATGTCCTGCGCAAGCGCAGGCGCCGCCAGCGAGCTGGCGGTGATCAGGACGGCGGTGAATAAAACTCTACGCGGAAACTTCGGCCGCCTCACGAAGGGTTCTTCGGGCGGCCGAGCAGGGAGGCCATCTCGTCTTCGAGATTCTCAAAGCCGCTCTTCTGCGGCGCGGGCGGGGGCGAGGGTTCGCTGCGTGCGGGGCGCGGCGCGGGTGCCGGCTCGGGCGCGACCGGCGGTGCGGCGGCTTCGCTCGGCGGACGGCGCAGCGCGGCCTCGAGCCGCTGCGCCATCTCGGCGAGATTGGCGTCGGCGCTGGACGTATCCGGTGGCGGCGGCGGAGGAGACGGAGGCGGGGGCGGTGGCGGTGGCGGCGGTGCCGCAGCGCGCTCGGGGGTGCGGAGCGGCGCGACCTTCGGCTCGGTCGTGCGCGGCGGGCGCGGGATCAGGGGCTCGGAACGCTCGGTGCGGGGCACGCGCGGCGGGATCGGCTCGGGCCGCGGTTCGGTCCGCTCGGAACGGCTGCCGATCGGCTCCGGCGCGAAGCCGGCGAGCGGATCGCGTCGCTCCGGCAGCGGCGGCGCCGCCGGACGGCGCAGCTCCTCTGCGAAAGACGGGCGCGCGGGCCGCGGCGGCGGCTCAGGCATCGTCGGCTCCGGAGTGTCGAAAATATCGGTGCGGGCGCTTTCGGCCTCGGCCCAGGCGGTATCCGGAAGTGGCGCAACCCGCGGTGGCGGCTCGGCGCTCGCGACCACCGGACGTGGTGGCGCCTGATCGCGGGTCGCCATCGCGCGGACGATGTTGGGTTCGACGACGATGTCGGTGGGGCCGCCGATCATCAGGAGATGCTCGACATTGTCGCGCCGGACCAGCACGAGGCGTCGTCGCCCATCCACCGCCGCCGCATCGATCACCGCCAGCCGCGGCATCCGCCCGCGATTGGTGTTGGCGCCGAGGCGGTTACCGGCAAAGCGTCGCACCAGCCACGCTGCCAGACCGATCAGCGCCAATACGGCGATGAACGCAAAGAGGAACCACAGGATCTGCATATTACTGTCCCCGGCCATCTGGCCCTGCTTTCATGCTGGCTTAGACGGATGCGGGCTGAAGCGATCCGATCAGCGAATCACGCCCGAGATCAGCCTTATTTCTTAATTCCCCACGGCAGTCACGCCGCCCATGTTTACTAATAGACCAAGAATCGATTGTTCCAAAACGACTTCTGAGCCCGCCCGCGCGCGCTGGTTAACGCAGCCATCGTGGCAAAAATGTGCACTTTCCGATGATTCGCAGGTTGCCACCGGACCTGCCCACGACCTCCTGGAACAATTTAACCAGCCGTTAACCATACACCGGGCAAATTCTGCCTACCTCGGGGATGGCCCCAGAGGTTAACGGGGGCACGGCGATGTCCGTCAACGATCTACCGATCCTGTCGGCGCTGCGCACCAAGATGCAGTGGCACCAGGAGCGCCAGCGGGTGCTCGCCGAGAACGTTTCCAATTCCGACACGCCGAACTTCAAGCCGCGCGACCTGGTCGAGCCGACCTTCGACCGCAATGGTGCGACCGTCGGCGGGTCGATGGGCACGCTGCCGATGATGCGGACCACATCCGGCCACATCGCGGCGTCCGGCGCGCCGGAGAATTTCGACCATGACGGCGGCAAGAACGCCTTCATGACCAGGCCGGCCGGCAACGCCGTCAACCTGGAAGAGCAGATGCTGAAGGTCTCCGCCAACCAGATGGACTATGCGGCGGTGACCTCGCTCTACAGCCGCAGCCTCGGGCTGATCAAAACCGCCATCGGCAGGCGCTGACGGGTTTCTAGGGAGGAAGGATCATGGCCGACGATGGAAGCGATTTCGCCCGCTCGATGACGATTGCCACCTCCGGCCTGCGCGCGCAGGCCGGGCGGATGCGGGTGATCTCGGAAAACATCGCCAACGCCGATTCGACGGCGCAGACCGCGGGCGGCGATCCCTATCGCCGCAAGGTGCCGACCTTCTCTTCCGCGCTCGACCGCACGCTGGACGCCAAGGTGGTGACGCTCGGCCGGGTGCGGCCCGACCAGTCGGCGTTCCGCGTCAAATACGAGCCGAGCAATCCGGCGGCGGATGCGACCGGCAACGTGAAATATCCCAACGTCAATCCGCTGGTCGAAATGACCGATATGCGCGACGCCCAGCGCTCCTATGAGGCGAACCTCAACATCATCAGCGCCACGCGGCGGATGATCCAGCGCACGCTCGATATCCTCAAGTCCTAAAGAAACAGGAAGCGATCCAACATGGCCACACCGACAGTTGCCGCCAACGCCTATGCCAGCCTCGCCCGCATGATGGAGCGGGGCGGCGCCGAGAAGGGCGGCGAGACCGCAGGCCCCTCGTTCGGCGCGCTGGTGAAGGAAGCCATCGGCAGCGTCATGGATGCCGGCCGCAAGTCCGACGCCCAGACCGTGGCGATGACCGCGGGCCGGGCCAATGTGATGGACGTGGTGACCGCGGTCGCGGAGACCGACGTCGCGGTCTCGACCCTGGTGTCGGTGCGGGACCGGGTGATCCAGTCGTATGAAGACATCATGAAGATGCCGATTTGATTGGGGCGAATAGGGAGTGGCGAATAGCGAATAGGGGAAGAGGTGTGATCCATTCGCTATTCGCCACTCGCCATTCGCATCCAACGCAAGTAACTGCAAAGCGAGAAACCAAATGACCGGTGCTGAAACCCTCGACGTGGCGCGCGATGCGATCTGGACCATCGTGGTGGTGTCGTCACCCCTGATGATCGTCGGCCTTGTGGTCGGCGTGATCGTGTCGCTGTTCCAGGCGTTGACACAGATCCAGGAGCAGACGCTGATCTATGTGCCGAAGATCATCGCGATCTTTGTGACGCTGCTACTCGCGCTGCCGTTCATGGCGGATTCGATGCACGCCCACATGATGCGGATATCGTCGCGAATCATCGGCGGTTGATGCACTGTGACTGAATGCGCATCGACATATCTTTGCTGCCGGCGCTCGCCGCGACCTTCGTGCTGGTGTTTGCCCGCATGGGGGCGATGGTGATGCTGCTGCCGGGATTCGGCGAGAGCAATATCCCGGCGCGGATCAAGCTTGGGATCGCACTGCTGCTGACTTTGATCATCCTGCCGCTGCACCGTGCTGACTACCATGTCGACATCACGTCGGTGACGTCGCTGATGGTGCTGATGGTGCACGAGATCGTCATCGGCATCGTGCTCGGGGCGACCGCGCGCGTGACGCTGTCGGCGCTCGCGGTCGCGGGCTCGGTGATCGCCCAGCAGCTCGGGCTCGGCTTCGTCACCGCGATCGATCCGACGCAGGGCCAGCAGGGCCAGCTCATCGGCAACTTCCTCACCATTCTCGGCATGACGCTGTTGTTTGCGACCGACACCCATCATCTGGTGCTCGCGGCGCTGAACGAGAGCTACAAGATCTTCTCGCCGGGCGCCTTGATGCCGACCGGCGACGTGGCGGCGCTGGCGACGCGCGCCTTCGCCGAGGCCTTCAAGATCGGCCTGCAACTGTCGGCGCCGTTTCTCGTATTCGGTCTCGTCTTCAATATCGGGCTCGGCGTGCTGGCGCGGCTGATGCCGCAGATGCAGGTCTATTTCGTCGGCGTGCCGCTCTCGATCCTCGCCGGGTTCCTGATCTTCGCCGTGGTGCTCGCGGCGATGATGGGGACCTATCTCGAATACTTCATCGGCGTCATGCACCAACTGACGCCGCTGAAATAGGGAGCCGCCATGGCCGAGGATAGCGACGACAAAACAGAAGACCCTACGCAAAAACGTCTCGATGACGCACATGCGAAGGGCGATGTCGCCAAGAGCCAGGAGGTCAACACCTGGTTCGTGATCGCCAGCGGCACGCTGGTGCTGTCGACCTTCTCGACCTCGACGGCAGCAGGCATCCTGACGCCGCTGCGCAACTTGATCGCCAATTCCTGGATGATCAGGACCGACGGCCCGGGGCTATTGTCGCTGATGCAGACGCTGGGCATCGCTGTCATCGCGGCAATCGGCGTGCCGCTCCTGATGCTGATGCTGGCGGCGATTGCCGGCAACATGATCCAGCACCGCCTGGTGTGGTCGGCGGAGTCGCTGACGCCGAAATTCAGCAAGATCTCGCCCGGCGCCGGCTTCAAGCGCATTTTCGGCAAGCAGGCGGCGGCGAATTTCCTCAAGGGCATCTTCAAGGTCGTCGCGCTCGGCGCGGTCATGACCGCGGTGCTGTGGCCGGAGTGGCACCGGCTGGAATCGCTGCTTAGGATCGACGTCGCCTCGATCCTGCCCGCGACCACCAGCCTGACCGTGCACCTGATGGGCGCGGTGGTGGCGATGCTCGCCGCGGTCGCCATCGCCGACTACTTCTTCCAGTACCGGCAATGGTACGAGCGGCAGAAGATGTCGGTGCAGGAGATGAAGGAGGAGTTCAAGCAGTCGGAAGGCGATCCGCACATCAAGGGGCGCATCCGCCAGTTGCGGCAGCAGCGCATGAAGAAGCGGATGATGGCCTCGGTTCCCAAGGCGAGCGTGATCATCACCAACCCGACCCACTATTCGGTGGCGCTCGCCTACGACCGCAACATGCAAGCACCGGTCTGCGTTGCCAAGGGCGTCGACATCATCGCCTTCAAGATCAGGGAGATCGCCAAGGATCACGACATCCCGATCGTCGAGAACGTGCCGCTGGCCCGCGCGCTCTATGCAACCGTCGATATCGACGAGGAAATTCCGGTCGAACACTATCACGCGGTCGCCGAAATCATCGGCTACGTCATGGGCCTGAAGCGGCGCTGGCTGTCGGGACAGCGAAGCTGACGCGGGATGGGGCTCCGGGAATGGAACGAAAGCGGCCTGAGATGGGCTTAACCTGGGAAATAGCGGCCTGATGGACTTGCGCTCCAAGCTCCGATTGAGGCACTCAGGAGGGCGGGCGAATCTGCACGCCTTCACCGCCGACGGGCAGTTTCCTTCAATGACCGCCGAGACCGATCACAACCAAGCTGCCGAGCCGTTCGTGGCCCACGAACCGGCGCGGCGGAGCGGCAGCATCGTCCTGGTGCTGCTGGTGGCGGCCGGCCTCGTCGCGGTGGCGATCGCGCTGATGACGATCGGCCGCGCCCAGGCGCAGCCCTATATCGTCGGTGTGCTGGCGCTCTTGGCCATGGTCGGGCTGTTCAGCCTGTTCGCCTTTGCCGCCGGAATCGTCCGTTTCTCGGACCGTTCCACCGACGATCCCGTGATGGGTCGGATCGCCAACCACGCCTATGACGGGCTGGCGGTCACGGATTCGCACGGGCACGTGGTCTATTCCAACGCCGCCTATCTCGCGCTGACGGGCGCGGCGAGCCCGCAGGAGGTTCGGCCGGTCGAGCGTGTCTTCATCGGCAATCCGGATGTCTCCGAGGCCGTGTTCCGCCTGCTCAAGGCCGCGCGCGAAGGCAAGCGGCAGCAGGAGGAGGTCCGCATCGCCGGCCATGACGGCCTGCGTGGACGGTGGCTCAGGATGCGGGTGCGCCCGCTCGGCCAGAGCAAGCGCGAACAGAAATATGCGGTGTGGTCGATCGCCGACATCACCCGCGACCGCGAGCGCCAGGAGGACGTCTTCAAGGAATTGCAGCACGCGATCGAATATCTCGATCACGCGCCTTGCGGTTTCTTCTCGGTCACTCCGTCCGGCGAGATCGCCTATGTCAACGCGACGCTCGCGAACTGGCTCGACTACGACCTCGCCGAGATCGGCTCGGGCGGCTTGAAGCTCACCGACATCGTGTCCGGCGACGGCGCAGCGCTGCTGACCTCGATCGTGCCGGCGCCGAGTGAGGTGAAGACCGAAGTCTTCGACATCGATCTCAGGATGCGGAGCGGCAAGCCGATGCCGGTGCGGCTCTATCACAAGCTCGCCTTCGGCGCCGACGGCACGCCCGGGGCCTCGCGCACGCTCGTCATCAGCCGCGCCCGCGACGAGCATCACGATCCCGAACGCGCCGCCGAAGTCCGCTTCATGCGCTTCTTCGACCACACGCCGATGGCGATCGCGACCGTCGATCGCAGCGGCAATGTCGTGCGGGCCAATGCGCGCTACGCCAAGCTGGCGCAAAGCCTGAATGCGGAAGGCTCCGCCGCCAAGTCGATCTTCCGCGCAGTCCATCCGCGCGACCGCAGCCTGGTGATCGCGGCGATCAACCAGGCGGCCGAGGGCAGGGGCGACATCGCACCCGTCGACGTCATGCTCGACGCCGCCAAGGAACGCTGGGGCCAGTTCTTTATTACTGCAGTCGACGAGGACGACCGCGACGCGGAAGCCGCAATCGTCTACATGCTCGAGACCACCGAGCGGCGCACGCTGGAAAACCAGATCAATCAGTCGCAGAAGATGGACATGGTCGGCCAATTGGCCGGCGGCATCGCGCACGATTTCAACAACGTGCTCTCAGCCATCATGATGGCGAACGATTTCCTGTTGAACGCGCACAAGCCGACCGATCCGTCGTTCCAGGACATCATGCAGATCAAGCAGAACGCGACCCGCGCGGCGACGCTGGTGCGGCAACTGCTCGCCTTCTCGCGGCGCCAGACGCTGCGGCCGCAGGTGCTGGATCTCGGCGACGCATTGAGCGACCTGACCATGCTGCTGCGCCGGCTGATCGGCGAGAAGGTGAAGCTCGACCTCGTGCACGGGCGCGACCTCTGGCCGGTGAAGGTCGATGTCTCCCAGTTCGAGCAGGTGGTCGTCAACCTCGCCGTCAACGCGCGCGACGCGATGCCTGATGGCGGCAAGCTAATCATCAAGACCCAAAATGTCGCGGCAGAGGAAGCGGGCCAGCTCGCCTACAAGGGCCTGCCGGCGGCGGACTATGTGCGGATCGACATCACCGATACCGGCACCGGCATTCCGCTTGAGATCATCGACAAGATCTTCGAGCCGTTCTTCTCGACCAAGGAGGTCGGCAAAGGCACGGGGCTCGGCCTGTCGACGGTCTACGGCATCGTCAAGCAGACCGGCGGCTTCGTATATGTCGATTCCTCGCCCGGCGAGGGCACCACCTTCCGCATCTTCCTGCCGCGCCACCGGCCCGAGCAGGAGGTCGCGCCGGAGCCGCAGCCGACCAATGGCGCGGCCAAGGAGACCGCAGCCGAGCCGCCGAAACCAAAACCCGACCTGACCGGGCAGGGCACGATCCTTTTGGTCGAGGACGAGGACGGCCTGCGTTCACTGAACGCCCGCGGCCTGCGCTCGCGCGGTTACAGCGTGATCGAGGCGTCCAACGGCATTGAGGCGATGGAAGCGCTCGACGAGAAGAATGGCGAGATCGACCTCGTCGTCTCCGACGTGGTGATGCCCGAGATGGACGGCCCGACGCTCTTGAAGGAGATGCGCAGCCGCAATCCGGATCTGAAGATCATCTTTGTCTCGGGCTATGCCGAGGATGCGTTCGAGAAGAGCCTGCCGGAAAACCAGCAATTCGCCTTCCTGCCGAAGCCGTTCACGCTGACGCAGCTCGTCGCGGCCGTGAAGGAGACGATGGCGCCGTGACGATAGCTGTGCCTATGAGCAGAAACGAGTCGATTTAACCCAGTAACGTGTCCCCAGCACGTCGTAGCACCGGCGGTCGTGAACCCCTGCTCGCCGAACGTTCGGTCCGGCCTGAAAGCCGACATGTAACGCAAGTCTGACTTTTGACCCAGCTGACACTGGAAGCGGAGGACGCTGGCGTGCCCGGTAGTAGCGCGCTGACCGGCAAGAGTGTCTTCAATGCGTCAGCGTTTCTACCTCATCTAAAGCGGGCATATCCGCTGAAGGCCCTTGATCTAGCGCAATGCCCACGCATTTTACGAAGGGGCAGGCTTAGTGGAGAACGTCCATGAAGCAGATGAGCTTGAGGACATTTGCGATTGCGACCTCGGCCTTCGCGTGCGCTACGTTGCTCTCGTTCAGCTGGTCTGAACAGCGCGGCGTCTCGCTGTCAGTTGAGGGCGCGCAGGCGCGGATCGGTCGCCCATTGACCCCCCTAAGCGGTGCCGGCGTTGCGCGTCGCCATTACCGGCGGGCTGCGTACGGCTACGGTGCCGGTGTGGTCGGTGCTGGCCTGGCGGCCGGCGCGATTGGGACGGCCGCGGTAGCGGCCACCTCACCTTATGGGTACTATGGTGGTGGCCCATATGCAGGCACTGGTTGGGGCTACTATGGCGGCTACCCCGGCAACTATTACGGCAGTTATGGCTACCCTGGCGGCTATTACGGCGGCTACGCCAACCGCAGCTACGTCACCGGACGGCCAACGCTGTTTCCGCGCTACTACGGCGGCAGTTATGCCGCTGGCGGCTACCCTGTTGGCTATTACGGCGGCTACGCCAACCGCAGTTACGTCACCGGACGACCAACGCTGATTCCGCGCTACTATGGCGGCTACGGTCAGTACTACGGCAGCCCGAACAACAGAGGCGGCTTGGTTGGCGGCGACGACGCAGGGACCTACAGTCCCTAAGACTAGCACCGCGTTTCTAGCCGGCATCTGAATAGGCGTTTGCGCTCTCAAGCGGGCGCGAACCCCGTTCCCGCCATCCGCGTGACCACTTCTGCCGCAGCACGACAGCACCGCGCTGATCAGTTAACTAGCGATGGGGCACGACTGCTTATGTGAAGGGTTCGGATGCCGGCCGCCGAATTCGCGGCGCCGTCCCTCAAGCGGCCGGCATCCGAAACCCTTCACAAGATCTGCGCCCCCTGCCAAGTCGTATTTTGGACCCGAAGCGGTCATTCATGCAGATCGGTCAGCGCACAAGACCCGGTGAGCGAGGAGGCGCTGCTCGGCAGTTTGCACCCAATGGCGGCGCGCGAGAGGCGCAGTGGTGACTTTGTCACCGCACCGCGTACGCGAATGACCCAACTCGGCAGGCTACACTCGTTGATCCAGATCAAAGTTCTCCGGCCCCAGATGTGGGCTCGTGCGCCA
This sequence comes from Bradyrhizobium sp. 31Argb, assembly GCF_043638955.1. NCBI lineage: Bacteria > Pseudomonadati > Pseudomonadota > Alphaproteobacteria > Hyphomicrobiales > Nitrobacteraceae > Bradyrhizobium > Bradyrhizobium sp. 31Argb. The sequence goes on from NZ_JBEGDB010000219.1 coordinate 10,022, forward strand.
CTAAGGCGACAATCCTGTTTTGGGCGACTTCAACAGGAGAGTAACAATGATCAGGTTATTTGCTGTTGCCTTCGCACTGGCCTTGGCGTCATCAGCGCAGGCCATGCCTCTAGTACCCCTCCAACAGCCGGACGAGATTGTCATTCAAGTCCGCGAAGCATGCGGTCCAGGTATGCGCCGCACTGCGAATGGTGTTTGCATCAGGACTCCCACCCGACGTGCCGCAAGCAGGTGCGCTCGCGGAGTAACTTGCTAACCTCGCGCGGCCGCCGCGAGGCGGCCTTTCTCTTTTCCCGCTGGGCCTGCCTCACGGATAGCATCCTGGAGCGCCTCGCTCCGGTCGCAATGACAGGGTTAAGAAGCTGCAAAAACCCGTGGAAAGACGGGCTTTTGTCACATCCCCGCGACTGAGGGCCGCAGCGGTTGTTCCCGTTTCTGGCTTCCCTTTTGGGCAGGCGTGCCCATCTTAGTGCCACTTTCTCCATTCTGGGGATTCAAGGAAACACAGATGAATTTCACGCAACACACGCGCGGAATTGTTCGGGCCATCGCGGTGGCGATCGCGCTGGCGCTGCCTCTGACGGCTATCGGCATATCGGCGGCTGACGCCCGCGCCGGCGGCGGCTTCGGCTCGGGTTCCCGTGGCTCGCGGAGCTTCTCCGCGCCGCCCAGCACCAACACGGCGCCGGGCATGACGCAACCGCTCAACCGCACCTATAGCCAGCCGGGCACCGGCATGAACTCTCCGGCCGCGAATTCGGGCGGCATGTTCAACCGGGGCGGCATGGGCCGCGGTCTGCTCGGCGGCCTCGCCGCGGGCTTCCTCGGCGCCGGCCTGTTCGGCCTTTTGTTCGGCGGCGGCCTGTTCTCGGGTCTCGGTGGCCTGTCGTCGATCCTCGGTCTGTTGCTGCAGATCGGCCTGATCGTGCTGGTGGTGCGGCTGGCGATGTCGTGGTGGCAGCGCCGCCAGACAACGGCCGCCGCCTACGCCGGCGGACCTGCAGCCGGTGTCGGCCCGCAGCCGAACTATCGCTCGGGCATGGGCTTCGGGCTTGGTTCGGCCAGCGCGCCGCTGGAGATTGCGCCGGCCGACTATGAGGCCTTCGAGCGCCTGCTCAGCGAGATCCAGGCTGCATGGTCGAACGAGGATGTCGGCAAGCTGCACACGCTCGCGACGCCCGAGATGGTCTCCTACTTCTCGAAGGACCTGGAGGAGAACAAGGCTCGCAACGCCGTCAACAAGGTGACGAATGTGAAGCTGCTGCAGGGCGATCTTGCCGAAGCCTGGCGCGAGGGCGAGTCCGATTACGCCACGGTGGCGATGCGGTTCTCGCTGGTCGACCAGACGCTCGACCGTACCACCGGCCGGCCGGTCGCCGGCAGCGAGCAGCCGCAGGAAGTGACGGAGGTCTGGACCTTCGTGCGCCGGCGCGGCAGCGACTGGGAACTCTCGGCGATCCAGCAGGCGAACTGATCGTCCGCCAGATAAGGTAACATAGAGGCGCTGCGGTTCATTCCGCAGCGCCTTTTGCTTTTGCGCGGGTCATTTCGCGGTCGCATCGCCGGAATGGAATAATGGGTACCGCTACGGGTTGATGTCAGAAGCCAAAAACAATCGGGAGGAGCAAATGAAGATTGGTGCCAGTATCATCGCGCCGGCATGTTTCGCACTCGCCGCTTTCGCGGTGCAACCGGCGCAGGCGCAGTCGGCCAACGCGAGCTTCTTCCTGACCAGCAACGGCATCGGCAATGGCGGCAATCTCGGTGGGCTTGCGGGCGCCGACAATCATTGTCAGACGCTGGCACAGGCGGCGGGCTTTGGCGCGCCGAAAACCTGGCACGCTTATCTGTCGACACAGGCCGCCGACGGCCAGCCCGCCATGAACGCGCGCGATCGTATCGGTAAAGGGCCGTGGCAGAATGTGAAGGGTGTGGTGGTTGCCAAGGACGTCGCCGACCTCCACAGCGCCGGCAACAATCTCACCAAGCAGACCGCGCTTTCTGAAAAAGGCGAGGTCATCAACGGCCGCGGCGACACGCCGAATCGTCACGACGTGCTGACCGGCTCACAAGCGGACGGCACGGCGTTTGCCGTCGGCGAGGATCGCACCTGCAAGAACTGGACGAGCAGCACGCAGGGCACCGCCATCGTCGGCCATTCCGACCGGATCGGCCTGCGCGACGACGAGCCGTCGAAATCCTGGAACTCGTCGCATCCTTCGCGCGGTCCCGACGGTGGTTGCTCGCAGGCCGATCTCAGGAGCACCGGCGGCGACGGCTTGCTGTACTGCTTCGCCGTGAACTGAAGCTGGTGAATCCCAAGCCGCCTGCCGAGCGTCAGGCGGCTTTCTTGGTGGCTTTCTTCTTCGCGACTTTCTTCTTCGCTACCTTCTTGGGAGCAGCTTTCTTCTTCGCCACATAGGCCGCGACTTTCTTCGACGAATGGCCCACGGCGGCGACGGCGGCCTTCAGCCTGGCCGGCGTGACTTTGAACTTCTTGGACCAATAGCGCACTTCATAGGGCTCGCTTACCGCAATCCGCGCACGGTCCGCGGCGAGGTGCTTCTGCTCCTTGAAGTAGGCTTCCACCTTCTTGGCGGAATGTCCGACTTTCTTGACGGCGGATTTCAGCTTGGCCGGCGTGACCTTGAACTTCTTTGACCAGTAGGCGACCTCATAAGCCTCGCCCAACGCGATCCGCGCGCGATCAGCGCCGCCGCGCTTCTTCTTGTTATCCGCCATTACATTCTCCTGTCCGATCTGGAATCGGATGTTCCAAGACCGGAACAGGCTAACATCGTCGCGCGCGCTTTCAAACAATTGCGATCAGGCGGCTGCGGAGCGCGGGCCACAGGAGTGTGGTATTGCCGTGAGTCTGTCGCAGGGAGGCATCGTCAATGCGTTATCAACTCTATTACTGGCCCGACATCCAGGGCCGCGGCGAGTATGTGCGGCTCGCGCTGGAGGATGCGCATGCCGATTATGACGATGTCGCGCGCGGCGCGGGCGGCACAAGCGCGATGATGTCGATGATGCAAGCGGGCAAGGGCACACCGCCCTTCGCGCCGCCGTTCCTCAAAGCCGGCAAGCTCGTGATCGGGCAGACCGCCAACATCCTCTTCTTTCTCGGCGCGCGCCATGGCCTGGCGCCGAAGGCGGAAGCGGCGCGGCTTTGGGTGCATCAAATGCAACTCACGATCGCCGATCTCGTGCTGGAGGTTCACGACACCCATCACCCGCTCGGGCCGGGCCTCCACTACGAGGACCAGAAGGCGCCGGCGAAAAAGCGTACCGCGGAATTCTGGAAGGAGCGCGTGCCGAAATTCACAGGCTATTTCGAAGACATCGTGGCGGCGAATGGCGGCGCTTATGTCACCGGCCGCCGCGTGACCTATGTCGATCTGTCGCTGTTTCAGATCGTGGAGGGCCTGCGCTACGCCTTTCCGAAGCACATGCAGGCGTTCGAGGAGAACGTTCCCCGCCTGATCGAATTGCGTGATCGCGTCGCCGAGCGGCCCAACATCAAGACCTATCTGGCAAGCGAGCGGAGGATTCCGTTCAACGAGCAGGGCATCTTCCGCCACTATAAGGAATTGGACCTGTAGTGCGATCTATCCGTCATGGCCGGGCATGACGGCGTGTAGGGTGGGCAAAGCGCAGCGTGCCCACCATCCACGGTCGGTGCAAGAAAGGTGGGCACGCTTCGCTTTGCCCACC
>NZ_JBEGDB010000021.1:0-55558 GCF_043638955.1 Bradyrhizobium sp. 31Argb
GGCAAGCGATCCATCCGCGGCGGCCGCGCCGGCGTCCGCTCGATCCTCTTCCTCGTCGCGGCCATTGCCGCGCGTTATGACCAAAGCCTCGCCGACTTTCGCGATAGGCTGGTCGCTGCCGGAAAGGAAAAAATGGTCATTCGCATTGCGCTCGCCCGTAAGCTCCTGGTCCGCCTCAACGCCAAAGCACGCGAGGCGCGTGCCGCTTACGCCAATGCAACTTGACAATCCAGATAGTCGCTCATCCCCGCTCAGAACTGCGGAATCAACTGGGCCCAGACCGCGATCATCCCAATGAACAGCGTGATCGATGCCAGCGCCGCCGCCTCTTCGACGAAAATCTTCAACATCGGCCGTCTCCTTGATGAGAACATACGAGGAACATTGTTCCTCATTTGTTCCTAGAGTCAAGGCCGAGCATCGGGTTGGCGCGGAGAATCGAACGCGAATGAAGCGGGTGGTTAATGCGCGGCCGCAACCGGCGAGGTCATCCGAACACTTTTTCTGGTTGGACCGTCAGCCTGTAAGCGACGTAGGGCTTCTCGCTGTAGCGCTCGAGGAGTTCGTTGCAGACCAGGCAACGGAATTCCCCCGGCTGGCCGGGAAGCGAATCGACCTCGATGCGGCGGTAACCGGCTTCGCATCTCGGACATTGCACGTCGGATTTCAGCATGGCGCTGACGATGCGCCGCGATCGCGGCATTTTCGCGCCGCGCGCCGAGAATGATCAGGGGCCGACCGACGGCAAACCAAGAAAAAAGCCCCGGGCAAATTGCCCGGGGCTGATTGTGCCGCGTTGGTTTCGCGAGGATCAGTACTTCGCGATAAGCGGAGCGCCGCCGAAGCCGAACTTGTAGTTCACGCGGACGGTGACGAGGTCGGCGTCCTGCTTGATGTCGTCGATACGCGTAACGCCGAGAATCGGGCTGACGAAGGTGTGGCTCTCGGTGTCGAGGAACAGATGGTTGTATTCGACGCCAGCCGACCAGCCGGGAGCGAAGGCGAATTCGACGCCGGCGCCGACGGTGCCGCCCCAACGGGTCTTTTCGACGCTATCAAGGGTCACGCCAAGGACCGAGCCCTCGTGCTTGCTGTTGGTGACCGCAGCACCGCCCTTCGCGTAGAGCAGCACGTTGTTCCAGGCGTAACCGACCTGGCCGGTGATCAGGCCGAAGGCATCGATCTTGGAGCGGTTGGTGACAGCAGGTGCAATGAGGCTGACGTTCGAGCCGCTGAAGTCGGCCCAGTTGCCCTGGCCTTCGACACCGAACACCCAGTTGCCGGCCTGCCAGCGATAGCCGAGCTGGCCACCGACCGTACCGCCGGTCGCATCATGGGAACCTTCACCGACGCCGAAACCGAAGACCGACGTGTTGGTCCAGGTGTTGTGGCTCGAGCCCCAGCCGCCGTTGACGCCGATGTAGAAGCCGCTCCAGTCGTAAATGGCGGCGACCATCGGCGGAGCCTTGGTGTAAGGACGCGCGGCGAGATCCGCGGCGACCGCGGGCGCAGCGGCGCCAAGGGCGACCAAGCTCGCCGTTACAAGCAAAACCTTTTTCATTTTTATTTCCCGTTCCAGATGTGATGACCCCACGGTCTTCACGCGCCTCAATAAACAGGGTTCCTCAAAATTGCTGTAACTTGGCTGCAACAGATGCGGTGAAACGATTCTGACGAAAACGTGAGTTAATGTTGTATTACTTACACTTAGCCCCGAAGATCGTACCGTTCCCCTGCCAAAAAAATTCACACTTCGGCCTTCGCCACACTCCTTGTGTTGCATATTTGTTTGACGTCCTCTCGGTTGTACGGCTTGGATCGGCTGACGAGCGACGAGCTGCGATCAAGGAGAAGAGATGCGCAACGTAATCCTGGTTTTGTCCGCGGCCGCGGCGATCGGCACCCTTGGAACCGCGCCGGCCGCAGCGGTCGGCACGCGCTATCCATTCTGTATCCAGGGGAACGAACATCCCGGGCTCAGCAACTGCACCTTCACCAGCTACGAGCAGTGCCAGGCAACGGCGTCCGGGCGCTTCCTGTGGTGCGTTCCCAACCCCTTCTATGCCGGCGACAGCAACGGCCGCCGGGCTTCGCGCCGTCCTCTGCCGCCGCCCCAGCCCGTAGTCCCCTTCTTCGAGCCTTTCAACGATTGAGTCGGAGCGCACCTCCGCTCCGCGAAGGGCAAATGATCGGCGCGGGAACGTGACTTGACGGTCCCGCCCGCGAATACTCTGTTCCGAGTGGGGTTAGCGATGGGAGGACGGAATAGTCGTCCTGACGCGGGAGGAACCGATGCGCATTCCGATGTTGGCGATCCTGACGCTTGGCGCGGTCGCGGCGGCATCATCCGCCCGCGCGCAGATCTATGACCCGAATTATCCGGTCTGCCTGCACGTCTACGGCCCCGTCACCTACTACGAATGCAGCTACACCTCGCTGCCCCAATGCGCGATGTCCGCGTCGGGCCGGGCGGCCCAATGCGTGGTCAATCCTTACGCGGCCAACGCCTACCCTTATCCTTACGCGGCTAACGCGTATGTCGATTCGTCACCGCGGCGTCACAAACGCTATCGCCGGGCCTACTGAACCCCTGTCCTTAATCAAGCTCGACCACCTGCCCGTTCGCCAGCGACACGCGGCGGTCCATTCGGGCGGCAAGGTCCATGTTGTGGGTCGCGATCAGCATCGCCACCCGCGTCGCCTTCACCAGTTGCATCAGCGCGTTGAAGACGTGGTCAGCAGTCTGCGGATCAAGGTTGCCGGTCGGCTCGTCGGCCAGCAGCGCTCGTGGCGCATTCGCGACCGCGCGCGCAATCGCGACCCGCTGCTGCTCACCGCCGGAAAGCTCGGCCGGCCGATGCTTGATGCGGTCGCCGAGGCCGAGATAGGACAAGATCTCGGTCGAGCGTTTCACGGTCTCGGAGCGTTTGAGGCCGCGGATCATCTGCGGCAGCATCACGTTCTCCAGCGCGGAGAATTCCGGCAACAGCCGGTGCGACTGATAGACGAAGCCGATATCGGTGCGGCGGATCTGGGTGCGATCGATATCCGACATTTGCGAGGTCGGCGTGCCCCCGACATAGACTTCGCCGTCGTCGGGGGTCTCGAGCAGGCCCGCGATGTGCAGGAGCGTCGATTTGCCCGAGCCGGACGGCGCCACCAGCGCCACGGACTGTCCCGGCCACAGCGCGAGCTTGGCGCCGTCCAGAATCGTCAGCGTCGCCTCACCCTGCCGGTACTGGCGCTTGATGTCGTGGAGATAGATGACCGGCACATCTTGCGCCCCCTCCGCCATCTCAGCCCTCACTCGTAGCGCAGTGCTTCGACGGGATCGAGCCGCGCGGCCCGCCACGACGGATAAAGCGTCGCCAAGAACGACAGCGTCAGCGCCATGATGACGACGGCCGTGGTTTCGCCGAAATCGATCTCGGCCGGCAGCTTCGACAGGAAGTAGAGCGTCGGGTCGAACAATTCGCTGCTGGTGAGCCAGGACAGGAATTGCCGGATCGATTCGATGTTCACGCAGATCAGCATGCCCACGAGGAAACCGACGATGGTGCCCACGACACCGATCGAGGCGCCCGTGATCAGGAAGATGCGCATGATCGATCCTTGCGAGGCGCCCATCGTGCGCAGGATCGCGATATCCTGTCCCTTGTCCTTTACCAGCATGATCAGGCCGGAGACGATGTTGAGCGCCGCGACCAATACGATCATGGTCAGGATCAGGAACATCACGTTGCGCTCGACCTGCAGCGCGTTGAAGAAGGTCGAGTTGCGCTGCCGCCAATCGACCAGGAACACCGGCCGTCCCGCGGCTTCCGTCACGGTCTTGCGAAACGTGTCGATGCGATCGGGATTGGTGGTGAATATCTCGATCGCGGTGACGTCATTGTTGCGGTTGAAATAGGCCTGCGATTCCGCAAGCGGCATGAACACGAAACCCGAGTCATATTCGGACATGCCGATCTCGAACACCGCCGCGATCTTGTAAGGCTTTATGCGCGGCGTCGTCCCCATCGGCGTCACCGCACCGCGCGGGGCCACCAGGGTGATGCTGTCGCCGGCATGCAGCGACAATTGATCGGCCAGGCGGCGGCCGATCGCGACCCCCTGCCCTTCGTCGAAATTCTCGAGGCTGCCCTGCTTGATGTTCTTCGCGATCGAGAACAGGTTGTTGAGATCTTCCGCCCGCATGCCACGCACGAGCACGCCGGAGGCATTGAAGGCGGAGGACGCCAGCGCCTGGCCGTCCACCACCGGCGCCGCAAGCCGGACACCCTGCACCTGGCTGATGCGCTCGGCGACATCCTTCCAGTCGGTGAGTGGCGATTCCAGCGGCTGGACCAGGAGATGGCCATTGAGGCCGAGGATCTTGTCGAGCAATTCCTTGCGGAAGCCGTTCATCACGGCCATCACCACGATCAGCGTGGCGACGCCGAGCATGATGCCGAGAAAGGAAAAGCCGGCAATCACGGAAATGAAACCTTCCCTGCGACGCGCCCGCAGGTAACGTCCTGACAGCAGCCATTCGAAGGGCGCAAAAGGCGGGGTGCGGACTTTTTCGGTCATGGCCTCATCCATGTGTCGATAATCCCATGATTCGGGGCCAAATGTGGCCGGACTGGCCAACCGCACGCGGGTGCGGTGGATAAACGCTATCCCGCGATCTTCACAAGCGCGTCGTCGAGCGTGAGGTTCTCGCGCGTGCCGTCGCTGCGCCGCTTGATCTCGACTTTGCCTTCGGCAAGGCCTTTCGGGCCGACCAGGACCTGCCAGGGGATGCCGATCAGGTCGGCGGCGGCGAATTTCGCGCCGGCGCGCTGATCAGTATCGTCATAGAGCACGTCGACGCCCTTGGCCTTCAAATCCGCGTAGAGCTTTTCGCAGGCCGCATCAACGGCGGCATCGCCCTGCTTCAGGTTCAGGATCGCCGCCTTGAACGGCGCAACCGCTTCCGGCCATTTGATGCCGGCATCATCGTGGCAGGCCTCGATGATGGCGCCGACCAGCCGCGAGACGCCGACGCCATAGGAACCGCCATGGATCGGCACTTCCGCGCCGTCGGGGCCCGCGACCAGCGCCTTCATGCTGTCGGAATATTTGGTGCCGAAATAGAAGATCTGGCCGACCTCGATGCCACGCGTATGCACCCGCTTCTCCGCCGGCACCTCACTCTCGAAGCGCGCGGCGTCATGGACGTCCTCGGTCGCGGCATAGACCGAGGTCCACTGCTTGATGATGTCAGTGAGATCGCCGTCGTAGTCCACATCATCGGGCGGAATCGGCAAATCGAGCACGTCGCTGTTGCAGAACACGCCGGACTCGCCGGTCTCCGCCAGCACGATGAATTCATGGCTCAAGTCGCCGCCGATCGGCCCGGTTTCGGCGCGCATCGGGATCGCCTTCAGCCCCATCCGCGCAAACGTGCGCAGGTAAGCGACGAACATCCTGTTGTAGGTGCGCCGCGCGCCGGCCTCGTCGAGATCGAAGGAATAGGCGTCCTTCATCAGGAACTCGCGGCCGCGCATCACGCCGAACCGCGGGCGCTGCTCGTCGCGGAACTTCCACTGGATGTGATAGAGATTGAGCGGCAGGCTCTTATACGACTTCACATAGGCACGGAAGATTTCCGTGATCATTTCTTCGTTGGTCGGCCCGTAAAGCAGCTCGCGCTTGTGGCGGTCGGTGATGCGCAGCATTTCCGGGCCGTAGGCGTCGTAGCGGCCACTCTCGCGCCAGAGGTCGGCGAGTTGCAGGGTCGGCATCATCAGTTCCAGCGCGCCGGCGCGGTCCTGCTCCTCGCGCACGATCTGCTCGATCTTCTGCAGGACCTTGAAGCCGAGCGGCAGCCAGGCATAGATGCCCGCGGCCTCCTGCCGGATCATGCCGGCGCGCAGCATCAGGCGATGCGAGACGATCTCCGCCTCTTTCGGGTTTTCTTTCAGGATAGGCAGGAAAAACCGCGACAATCGCATGGGCGCACTCAGGAATCAGTTGAGGAGGCAAGAGAAACGCAGTGAAACCGGATCGGATACGAAAACACAAGGCCGGTACTTGCGAAAAAGCCGCCAAATAAGCCGATTTGCGGGCATTGCGCCGATTTGTAATGAGATCGCCGGGGGTGGGTAAAGCAAACCTTACCGGACGTTCACCCTAAATCTGGCCGACCTGTAGGGTGGGCAAAGCGCAGCGTGCCCACCATCAAACATTCCACTCGTAGCGGTGGGCACGCTGCGCTTTGCCCACCCTACAACCTCAAGCGCCTCTTGCCCGGCCTCACATCTTGCTGCCGGAATGATCGTGCGACTTCTTCATCTCCATGTGACTGCCATGGTCGCCGCCCGGCGCCGTCGCTCCGACAGCCTGCACGTCGAGCGACAATGTCACCTTGCCCGCCTTCTCGAATTCGAGCGTGACCGGCACTGTGTCGCCCTGCTTCAGTGGATTCTTCAGGTCGAACATCATCAGATGATAGCCGCCGGGCGCGAGCTTGACGGTCTTGCCGGGCTCGATCACGAGACCCTTCTCCAACGGGCGCATCTTCATCACGCCGTTCTCCGTCGCCATCTCATGCACCTCGAGCTTGCCGGCGATATCGCCGGAGGCCCCCACCAGCCGGTCCGGTGACGAGCCCTTGTTCTCGATCGTGAGATAGCCGCCAGCGACCTTCGCGCCGCTCGGCGTCGCCCGGCTCCAAGCCTGGCTGATGACGAGATCGCCGGCCTTGATGTCTTCGGCCTGCGCCGGGACACCGAGCAAGATGGCCAGGAGAGGAGCGAGCGTAATGATGGAAGAGCGTTTTTTCATGTTGTTCTATCCCGTATTTCAGATTGACTTGTTATCTTGATCCCGTCGTCGCGGCCTGTCCTTGTGCCCATTTGTCGAGCTCCGGCATCTCGGCCGCTCCCTCGATCGTCGTGACTGCGCCGCCGCGCGCGATCAGCATCGTGCGCGGAATATCGCCCTGCCAGGCCGGATCGATTTCAAATCGCAGCCGATCGGCAAAGCCATCGCTGAACATCCAGTTCTCGGCCGCGGAGAGCCCCGCTTTCTGCAGCATCGATTGCGTCGCCTCCGGGAGATTGGGCACCAGGTCCGCACTGATCGTGACCACATCGATTCCAGGATGGTCCTTCATGAACTTGCCGAGTTGGGGTAACTCGACCTTGCACGGACCACAGGTCACGCCCCAGAAATGAACCAGGGTAGGACGACCGGCGTGTGAACGCAGAATCTGCTGCCAGCTTCCGCGTTCGAATAACTTGAGCTCGGCGTCCTCCGCGGTTGCTGCGGCGGAAAGCGTCCCCAACAGAAATGCTGCGGCAAGCAGTTCGCGTTTCATGGCTCTCTCTCGATTGGTTGGAAACGGTATCCATCGGCCTTCGTCATCCAGGAGAGATAGATTCGCCGGCTGTCCGAGACGAGCAGCGGATGGTCGGAATTGTCGGTCGTGCTGGCGATCACCCTGGATGTCGACCAGGTCGCTCCATCATCCTGTGACGTCATCAGCTTCACCTCGGTCTTCTCGCCGTCGAACTCCTTCCAGACCATCACAAGCCCATCCGGTCCGGCGATGACCTGAGGCCGCGACGGGCTTCGGCCAAGCTCGCCGATCGGCAGTGGACCCGAGAAGGTTTTCCCGCCGTCGGTCGAGCGCGCATAGAACAGCCCCTTACGCGCCTTGCCGTTCGTGTACCAGGCGACATGATAGGTTCCGTTCGGCGAGATTGACAGGCTCGGTCCGTGATGCGGGCAGGCCGCGATTTGCCAGTCATCCCGGCTGACGCGGTGAACCTCCCCCGGCGAGGCCGGGCCTGAGAAGGTGACGACGGCGTGATCGCGGACACCGCCCTCAAAGATATTTCTGAACACGATGACCGGACGGCCGCTGCCATCCAGGGCCAGGCCGAGGCGACAACATTCGCAGGTGTTGTCGGCGACGATCTGCGCGTCGGAGTAAGTCGAACCGCCATCCTTCGATGTCGCGAAGAACAGGCCTGCGCCATCGTAGGGCTTGCCGTTCTGCCGCGCCGGCACGCGGTTGCGCTTGTCGAACCAGGCCGCGAACACGGTACCGTCAGGCGCGAAGGCAATAGCCTCGAAGCGCTGGCTCTCGTTATCAGCGGTGATCGGGCGCAAGGGAGCAAAGCTCTTGCCCCCATCGGTCGATTGCGTCGTGAGCACCTGACCGTTGAAGGCCTTGTCCCTGAAGATCGAGAACGCAAGCGCAATCCGCCCCTTGCCATCGATGGCGATCTTCGGACGTGCGTCCGGTCCCCAATCCAGATTAAGGCTCTCGCGCGTGACCTGCACCGGCGAAGAGTAGGTCTTTCCTTCGTCCTTCGAACTTGCAACGGATATCTGACCGCCGGCCATCCAGACCAGCCAAAGCGTCCCGTCGGCACTGAATGCGGGCATGACCTTGCTTGCGCAACGCAGGACCGTCTCCTCGCACGCAGCTTCCGACGCGTGCTGATGGTTCATCTGCGCGGATGCGCCGCCGTGCCAAAGCGTGAAGACGGCGGCCATGGCGGCAGCACCGAGGATAGCTCTGAGGTCCTTCATGACAACGCACCTCATTTGAACGCCAGTTTCATGCCGGCCACAAACGTTCGTGGCGCTCCGGCATAGATCGAGCCGGTGGTGTTGGCCAGCACGCTCGCGGGGTTTTGAATGCCCACCGCCGTCACCGTGTCCGGAATGTTGTTGGCGGAGGCCACATACGTCCGGTCAAAGACGTTCCGCACCTCGAAATAGAGGTTGATCGCCTTGAAATAGTCCGAGACCAGATCGGTACCGTAGTGGACATTGAGGTTGACCAGTTCATAGCCGGGCGCCTTCAAGAGATTGGCATTGTCCATGAAGAAGGAGTCCTTCCACTGCACTTCCACAAACGCGCCGAGCCCCCGGAGCGGCCCGGACAACTGGTCGTAGGAAAGCCGCGCGGTCAATTCGTTCGGGGAGATGCCGGGGATCTTGTTTCCCGCGCGATTGAAGCCGAACACCGCGCCATTGGTGATGTTCTCGACGTACTCCGTATAGACCTCGTCGAGATAGGTGTAGGCCGCCGTCAGCCGCCAGCCCGGGAGGAACCGCCAGTCGGCGGCAAGCTCCACGCCGCGATGCTCGGATCGCGGCGCATTGAACATATAGCTCGCATTGGGCGCTCCGACCGGAGTTGCCTGCGACACTAGTTCGTCCTTGAAAAACTCGTAGAAGCCGGTGGCGCTCAGCTTGAGCGCGCTGTTCGGCGTCCAGTCGAAGCCCAGATCGTAACCGAGGTTTTTCTGCGCCTGCAGCCCTGTATTGTTGCCGTTCTGACCGTTTGACAGCACAAAGAGGTTTCCGACCTGCGGCGTCCCGTATCCGGTAGCCACCCTGCCGCGGAATTGCCACTCGCTGTTCAGCCTGTAGAGAAGCGCAAGCTCCGGCGCGGTGTTCTGGAACTGCCGATCGGCGGTCGTCACCGTCGCCGTCGTGATCCCTGTCGGCCCGGTATAGGTGAAGGCCGTGTTCCTTCCCTTGAGGTTGGTCGTTTCCCATCCAATGCCCGCGATCGCCGTGAGCGACGGGTTGAGCTTGAGTTCCTGTCGCGCGCGAACGCCGTAGTTGGATGTATCGCTGTACAGATTGCTGGATAGCGCTCCAAGCGTGGCATTGCCGCCCGGCGCGACATTGCGCGTATCGCTGGAGGCGGCGAGCGTGTTGTACCAGCCCCCGAAATAGGTGGTCGAGTCCATGCCAAGGATCTCGCCGCGCCGCGTGATGTCGCTCATATAGTTGTAGGACGGGAAATCGCCGATTGCGCTGGTCGCTCCGGTCGGCTGATTGATGTTGCGGTCGTCGAACACGAACTGGTTGCGCCAGGTGGTCTGATTGTCGAAATCATGCTCCCAGCGGCCGCCGACGATGGTGCGACGATCGTTACGGCCGAGCCCCGCCTGTAGCGCAGTCTCCCTGTCGATTCCCGCCGCCGCGTTGAAGCCGTTGTTGAACAGCGGCACCGTTGCGCAGCCCAGCGCCGCGGTGGCGCCGGTCACGCAGCCGCTCTGGAAAGGGTTCTGGTTGTACTGGTTCAGCGACAGCCGGATCGGCAGCCGCGCGCTCAGGTCGTTGTTGATGAACTTGACCGTGAAGCGGTCATCGGGCGTGGCCTGCAGCGTGCCGAGGAAATTCACCGTCTGGGTGTTGAACCAGCTATTGCTGATGTAACCGTCGCCGCGCGCATCACTCGCAAACAACGAGCCCTCGAAATTGCCAACCTTCTTGCCTGCGGCCAGATAGTTGTTCAAGTAACCGAAGCTGCCGCCGTCGACGCCGTATTCGACACCGTCGATCGTGCCGCCCGGCCGCGTCCGGAAATTCAGCGCACCGCCGGTCGCGTAGTTGCCGAACAGCGCCGAGGATGGTCCGCGGATGACGTCGATTGCGCCATAGGCGTGCGGATCGATCAGGTCGCTGCGCGACAGTCCGTCCGGTTGGGTGACCGGAAAACCGTCCTCGAAGATGACGAGGTTGCGAATCCCGAAGCCGTTGCGGGCGTTCGATCCGCGGATCGAAATGCCGACGTCGCGCGGCCCGTTGCCCTGCTTGATCGAGATGCCGGGGCTCTCTCTCAGCACGTCTCCGACCGAGAACGCCGGCCGGTTGTCGAACTGGCTGCGGTCGACGGTGGTTTGGGTTTGGCCACTGGGAGCCTGGTTGAGCCCGTCGCGCAGAACCGAGGGCGCAACGTCGCGCTGCACGACGACGGTCGGGATGGTGGTGGTCCTCGGCGACGTCACCCGCGGCCGGGCGGCGAGCGTGCGCCCCACCGGCTTCGGTTTCGCGGGCTTGGCGCGGGCTTCTCGGGGTGCATCCACGTTGACCGGCGGCAAGGCAGTTTGCGCTGTTGCCGGGGATGGATCGGTGGCGAGCATGGCACCAAGCACCATTGTGCCGGCACCGCTCAGGAAAGCGAGGCGTAACATGGGAGGAAATTCCTGACACCGGCTCTGCGGCCGGCTTGATTGACGGCGTCAACCGGCGCAGCGAAGGCGCACCGGCAGCGAACGGCAGTCAGGAAATCGATGGTGGGGCGCGTGCCTGCGCGTGGGAGCGTGCCCGCACATCCGCCAGGCGGGACACGAAATCGAACCATGCCACCTGTTCGGGCGACCGCTCGATAACGCCGGCGGTCATCTCGGGTGGATCGACCGGAGTGCCGGTCTGCAGCACATTACAGATCGAGCAGCAGCCGTCTCGGACGTGCGGCCCGCCCGGGTCGGCTTCGCCGGAACCGGCGCTGTTGTCATGACAGATGATGGCGGCAGCCAGCGGATCGGAAGCGGCGATTCCGGCCGCCCAACAGGCTGCGATCGGCGCAAAGACTTGCACCATCAGCGCAATCAGGAAAACGGGCAGAAAATTCTTCAGCCGCCGGCGCATCGCAAAACCCATCCGATGGCGGAACTAATCATTGCGCCCAGCCGGAGTCGAGAGTGGAAACGCCGCCTTTTTGTCCCGGCGCAAGGAATAATCGGCTGGACCAAGTGTCCGCCCGCGCCCTACCCCTTTACCCCGCGACGGGTCCTGACCGCAGCTCTACAACCGGCAGTGGCGAAATCCCA
The DNA here is from genome assembly GCF_043638955.1 of Bradyrhizobium sp. 31Argb. Lineage (NCBI taxonomy): Bacteria > Pseudomonadati > Pseudomonadota > Alphaproteobacteria > Hyphomicrobiales > Nitrobacteraceae > Bradyrhizobium > Bradyrhizobium sp. 31Argb. The sequence continues at coordinate 11,613 of NZ_JBEGDB010000021.1, forward strand.
ATCATTTCGCAAATTGCTCGAATTTTGAACAATCGTTGCTGAAATTGATGACAAAACAAAAAAGATGGTCTACCAATTCGGGCTCAGGCCAGCCACAGGGCGGACGGTCTGGTGGTCCAAGTCTCGGGAGGAGCCCGGCGCGCGGAAGCAGCGTCACCCCATCAATCAAGATCAAATCCGAATTTTTGGGGAAAATAGGGTCGACACAATTTCTCGAGCAGGGCTGGTGCCCTGCTCTTTTTTCTTTGGGCCATCGCGATCGCTGATCATGTCATCGGCAAATCCGATCGAGCGCAGCTTCGAACTTGCGGCGGCGCGCTGTGATGATCTGACGCCGCTAGTCTATCGTCGCTTGTTCGAAGCGCATCCCGAAGCAACGGCGATGTTTCGCACCGAAGGCAGCGAGCTCGTCAAAGGCTCGATGCTGGCGCTGACCATCGAAGCGATTCTCGATTTCGCCGGCGAGCGGCGCGGCAACTTCCGCATGATCGAATGCGAGGTCGCCTCGCACGACGCTTACGGCACGCCGAGAGAATTGTTCGTCGCGTTCTTCGCCGTGATCACGGGCGCGCTCCGGGAAATTCTTGGCGTGGAGTGGACGGTCGAAATCGATGCTGCGTGGCAAAAATTGCTGCGCGAAATCGAAAGCATCGTGATGCCGGACGTTGGCTAGCGCAGCCGCGGAATCGGAACCGTTGGCATGAACGCTCCGATTGTGACAGACTTTCCCTGATCCGCGGCGCGTGCAACCGACGCCGACGGCGCCAAGAACAGATATCAGGGAGCGTGCGATGCCAGGGAAGGACACATCCTCAAGGACCAGGCGCGATCTTCTTCAGACAGCGGCAGCCGCCGCGCTGCTCGGCGGGATTGGCGTGAGCCCCGCGCTCGCGGCCGAAGTCGGACGTTCCGAGAAACCGCTGAAGGCTGCGTTCTCCAACGCAGGCCTGCAGGCCACCTGGTGCGCGCAAGGCAAACAGGCGGCCGAATATTGGGGCAAGCTCTTCAACGTTGACGTCACCTGGTTCGACGGCCAGCTCGATGCGGTGAAGCAGCGCGCGGCGATCGACAACATGGCGTCGCAGAAATGGGACTTCGTCGCCATCCAGGCGTTCGGCATCGGCACGCTGACCCAGCCGGTGCAGAAGATGATCGACGCCGGGATTCCGGTCATCGACATGGACACGCTGATCGCGCCGCTGGATCAGATCAACGTACATTCCTTCCTCGCCCCCGACAATGAATTCATGGGCTCATCGGTGACGCAGGCGCTCGTCAACGCCATCGGCGGCAAGGGCAAGATCATCATGACGCAAGGCGCGCTCGGCCACACCGGGGCGCAGGGCCGCGCCAAGGGCTTCAACTCAGTCGTGAAGCAGTATCCGAACATCGAGGTGCTCGACACCCAGCCGGCCGATTGGGACGTCTCCAAGACCGCGCGTCTGTGGGAGACCTATCTCACCAAATATCCGCAGATCGACGCCGCCTTCTTCCACAATGACGACATGGCGCTCGCCGCCTACAACATCATGAAGGCGCGCAACCGCACCAACATCCTGATCGGCGGGGTCGACGCCATGCCGCCGGCGATTCAGGCGGTGAGTGAAGGCCGCATGTTCGCGACCGTTCGCAATCCATCCTGCCGCATCCATGGTGGCGCCATCATCGCCGGTGTCGCTGCGGTGACCGCGGGCGAGAAGAGCGGACAGGGCATTCCAAAGAGCGTGGTGACCGACGGCCCTGTCGTAACCAAGGCCAACGCCGCGGGGATGCAATGGATGGAGGATCATTTCCTGATCTGAGCCGCCCGCATGCCACAGGGACGCTCACCCATCCTCGAACTGAGGGAGATCACGAAGGCTTTCGGCGGTGTCGAAGCGCTTCGTGGGGTCGACTTCGCGCTCTATGCCGGCGAGATCCACGGTCTCGTCGGCGAGAACGGCGCTGGAAAAAGTACGCTGATGAAGATCATCGCCGGCGTGCATCCGGAATTCTCCGGCCACATCGCACTCGACGGGCGCGAGGTCCGTTTCCGCTCGGCACGCGATGCCCATGCGGCCGGCATCGCCATGGTGCATCAGGAGCTCAGCGTCGCGCCCGATCTTTCCGTCGCCGAAAACGTCTTTCTCGGTACCCAGCCGACCAACCGTTTCGGCCTGGTTCAATGGCGGAGAATGGCGCGCGAGGCGGGCGAACAGCTTGCGCGTTTCGGCATCGACGTCGACCCGATGACGCGGCTCGGCGATCTGCCGATTGGCCTGCAGCAACTGATCGAGATCGCCCGCGTGCTGTTTTCCGGCGCCCGCATCATCATCCTGGACGAGCCGACCTCTGCGCTCTCCCCACCCGAGGTCGAGCGGTTGTTCACGACCTTGCGACGGCTGCGCGACGAGGGCACCGGCATCGTCTTCATTTCCCATTTCATCGAGGACATCCTGCGCATCTCCGATACCGTGACTGTGTTCCGCAACGGACGGAAGGTCCACGAAACGGAGGCCGCCGCGACGAGCAAGGCTGCCCTGATCGAAGCGATGATCGGCAAGGGCCGCGAAGCGCTGGAAGAGACCTATGCGCACGACATCACGCTGCCGCCGCGCGGTAACCGCCCCGTGGTCCTGAAGGCCGACGCACTCTCGCTCGCCCGCAGCGTTCAGGACGTCTCGTTCGAGGTGTGCGCCGGCGAAGTGCTCTGCATTTACGGCTTCATGGGGTGCGGTCAGCTCGAATTGGCGCGCGTCCTGTTTGGCAAGATCAAGCCCGATAGCGGCGTGGTGCTCATCGATGGCGACCGTAAAGCCTTCGCCAGCACGGCCGCCGCCCGGCGCGCCGGCATCGCCTTCGTTCCCGAGAGCCGCCGCGCGATGCTGTTCCACCAGGAGCCGGTCTATAAGAACATCTCGATCAGCGTGCTCGATCGGATATCCGCGCTTCTGCTCAAGCCGGCGCGCGAGCGGACGATTGCCGTCCGGCAGGTCGATCAGTTGCAGATCCGCCCTGCGGCGGTCGAGCTCGATCTCGGCATGCTCTCGGGCGGCAATCAGCAGAAGGTCGCGCTCGCCAAATGGCTGAGCTATCCGCCGCGAGTGCTGGTGCTGTGCGAGCCGACCCGCGGCATGGATGTCGGAGCCAAGAACGATGTCATCAACATCGTCCGCGAGCTCAGCGCCAAGGGGCTCGCCATCATCGTGCTCTCGACCGAACCTGAGACGGTGTTGTCGCTGGCCGATCGTATCATTGTCCTGAAGCGTGGCGCCGTGGTGCGCGAGTTTGCGGGTGAGGTGGTCAGCAAGGACCGCCTGCTTGAGGCAGCCTGACGGAGAACAGCATGGCGACCAGCGAAGGAGTGACTGCATCAGTGCATCGCGGTGGACAGCGCAGCGCGGCTGCGATCCTGCGCTCGCAGATGCGCAACATCGCGCCGTTCCTGACCCTGATCTGCCTGAGCGGGTTCTTCGCGATCGCGAGCCCCTCCTTCGCAACCCTCGACAATCTCGGCAACATCCTGACGCAAGTCTCCGTGACCGGCATCATCGCCGTCGGCCTGACCTTCGTGATCCTGTGCGCAGAGATCGATCTCTCGATTGCAGCCATCGCCAACGTCACCGGCATTGCGGTTGCCTATTTCACGCTGCAGGAGTCCTACGTGAACATCGCCAATGTCCCGCTGCCGGGCTGGGCGGCGATCCTCCTGTCATTGGCGCTCTGCGCACTGCTCGGCCTCGTCAATGCGCTGGGGCTGACCGTGATCGGCATCCCCTCTTTCATCATGACGCTGGCGATGATGCAGATCGCGGCCGGCATCTCGGCGCTGCTGGTGCGCGGCCAGATCGCCTACAAGGTGCCGGACCTGGTCACGACGCTCGGTTCCGGCTCGATCGGCGGCATTCCATGGATCGTGATCGTCGCGGCGGTGATGCTGCTCGCCGGCCACCTGGTGCTCACCTACACCCGCTTCGGCCGCTACGTCTACATGGTCGGCGGCAATCGCGAAGCGGCCGAATATTCCGGCCTCAACGTCAAGCTGATCCTCGGCAGCGTGATGGTGATCTCCGCGGTCTGCTCCGGCATTGCCGGCATGCTCGGCGTCGCCCATTTCGGCAGCGCGCAGCAGAACGAATTCGACACCTACCTGCTCGATTCGATCGCCGCTGTGGTGGTCGGCGGCACCAGCCTGTTCGGCGGCCGCGGCGGCATCGGCAACACCATTGTCGGACTGTTCGTATTGGGCGTGCTCAATAACGGCCTCGACCACGTCAATATCGACAGTTTCCTGAAGATCCTGATCCGCGGCCTGATCCTGCTCGCCGCGCTCGTCATCAACGTCTATGCGCAGCGGTTGCGAGCACGGGCGGCGGAGTAGCGAACCGATGGCGTGCGGCGACATGAATCGCCGCACGCCATCGCGTCAATGCACCTCAGGAAAGATGATGGACTTCCTGCAGGCCGTAAACCGGCGTCGCAAGTCCCTCCTTTCGGGCCTTTAGTTGCAATGAAAGATACTGGGAATAGTGGCGCGACTGGTGCAGATTGCCGCCGTGGAACCAGAGACCTTCCTGTTGCGTCGGTTTCCACATGTTGCGCTGTTCGCCTTCCCACGGGCCAGGATCCTTGGTCGTGTTGGAGCCGAGTCCCCAGCATTTGCCGACCTTGTCGGCCACGTCCTTGGAGATCAGGTCCGCGGCCCAACCGTTCATCGAGCCGTAGCCGGTGGCGTAAACGATCAGATCCGCATCCAGCTCGCGGCCATCATCCAACAGAATCGAATGCTCCTTGAGCTCGCGAACGTTCACGCCGCTCACCAGCTTGATCCTTCCATCGGCAACGAGATCGCAGGCTCCGACATCTATGTAATATCCGGAGCCGCGGCGCAGATATTTCATGAACAGGCCGGACTCGTCGTCGCCGAAATCCAGCATGAAGCCGGCCTTTTCCAGCCGCTTGTAGAACGCTTCGTCCTTCTTACGAATGGCGTTGTAAATCGGGATCTGGAATTCGTGCATGATGCGATAGGGGAGCGAGGCGAAAATCAGATCCGCCTTGCGGGTCGTCATGCCTGAGGCGACGGCACGCTCGGAATAGAGATCGCCAAGGCCAATTTCCATCAGCGAGTCCGATTTCACGATGTGGGTTGACGAGCGTTGCAACATCGTCACATCGGCCCCGGCCTCCCAGAGCGCCGCGCAGATATCGTGCGCGGAGTTGTTGGATCCGACGACAACCACCTTCTTTCCCTTGTAGGCGTCCGGTCCCGGATGTTGCGACGAATGCTGCTGCTCGCCCTTGAAAACATCCTGCCCCCTGAACTTCGGGATGTTTGCCTTGCCCGACATCCCGGTCGCCAGCACGAGCTGTTTCGGCTTCAGCACGATCTCCTTGCCGCCACGCTCGACGACGACCGTCCACTCCTTTGCCCTCTCGTCGTACCTGGCGGATTTGCACGTCGTGGAACTCCAGTAGTTCAGCTCCATGACCTTCGTGTACATTTCCAGCCAATCGCCGATCTTGTCCTTCGGCGCGAACACCGGCCAGTTCTCCGGGAACGGGATGTACGGCAAATGATCGTACCAGACGGGATCGTGCAGGCAGAGCGACTTGTAGCGCTTGCGCCAGCTATCGCCCGGCCGCTCGTTCTTCTCGATGATAATGGTCGGCACGCCGAGCTGCCGCAATCGTGCGCCAAGGGCGATGCCGCCCTGACCGCCGCCGACAATAAGGACGTAAGGTTGCGTCTTGATGCCGAGTTCGGCGGTCTCCTGTTCGCGCTTTTCCTTCCAGGTCTTGCGACTAGGGTCGCTGCCGTGCTCGGCCCCCATGGGCCGCATCGGCCCTTTCGGCTCCTCGTGGCCTTTCAGTTCCGTCAAGGTCGTGAGCAGCGTCCATATCAGCCCGTTCTTCAGCCGGATATGGCCGTAGCCACGCGCCACTTCGGTCTCGAATTCAAACCAACCATCCGCGACGCCGTCGGCTTCGCTCGCGGGATTGCTTGGATCCTGACGAAAATGGCGCGGTTTGATGCCGGCGAGCTGCGTCGTCAACATCTCCCGGATCTGGCCCTGGCCTTCCATGGTGCGCAGGTTCCAGGTGAAGGCCACGAGATCGCGCCAGTAGCAGTCGGCCTGAAACAGATTCACCGCGACATCAATCTCGCCGCTGGCGAGCGCGTCCTCCAGCTTACCGAGGGCAGCCTCCACCTTGGTGTGAGGGCTATTGTCCAGCATAGTCGTCTCCTCTCTCTTGTATTTGGTAATGTCAGTCAATGCGGCGCTCGCCATGCCTGGCGAGCGACCGCGCCTTTCGCAGAAGCTATTTCGTCAGATCGATCAGGATTTTCAGATGCTGACCGGCAGGATCGAGCAGCACGTCGAAACCCTCTCCGACCGCCTGATCCAGCGTGATCTTCTTGGTCACCACCTTCTTCGCCGGAAGCAGACCGGTGCTGATCAGCCTGATAACACGCGGCCAGTAATACGTCGGATAGGCCCACGAGCCGCGTATATCGATGTCCTTGAAGGTGACCTGGAACCAGTCGAGCGGATTTTCGTGGGGATGAAGACCGGTCTGCACCACCACCCCCTGCTTCCGCACCGCGTCCGTGCAAGCTTTGAGAGCCTGCTCGTTGCCGACGCATTCGATCGCGACGTCGCAGCCGACATTGCCTTCGCTCAACGAGTGGACCACATCGCCGGGATTGTCGCGCTTCGGATTAATGGTGACGACGTCAGGCAAGATGGACTTGGCGAATTTCAGTCGCGCGTCGTTGATATCTGAAACGAAAAGCTGAGCAGCACCCGCCGCCCGCGCAGCCAGCAGCGTCAATATCCCGATTGGGCCCGCGCCGGTTACCAGCACGCTGTTGCCTGCCGTCACGCCACCGCGGTCGCAGGCGTAGACGGCCACCGCCGTCGGCTCAACAAGCGCAGCTTCCTCATCAGTCATCTCGTCCGGGATCTTCTCAACGTTATATTCGTTGAGTAGGGCATATTCCGCCATTCCGCCGGACACCCAGCTCAGCCCCGCCAATGCAAGTTGCGAACTGAGATGGAAGAGACCGCGGTCGGCGAAATAGTCGCCGGAGCGTGGCATGATCAACGGCTGAACCGATATGCGGTCGCCCGGCTTTACCGATGTGACGCCCTTCCCGACCGCTTCGACCACGCCGCCGAATTCATGACCGAGAACCTGCGGCCCGCTGGCGCCTGTAAACGGATGCGGTTCGACGGGGATGAAGATCGGCCCGTAAGCATACTCGTGCAGGTCAGTGCCGCAGATACCGACGAAGCGGTTCCGGATCAGCACCTGAGCTGTGGCAGGCGTTTCCGATGGTATTGGAATCGTATCGAGACGCAGATCTTTGGCTGCATGAAATCGTAAGGCTTTCATTCTTTGCTCCTGTAAGTATTTGCGTTGGTGGTTTGCTGCATATGATCGCGAGTTGCCCAGTTCGGCGCCTCTCTCATCCTCACGGGACATCGTCCCAAGAACCTGGCGTCCTCTGTCCCTTCCAGAGATAGGGCTCAGCCAGGCCGTAGCCGAACAGCATCGGAACGATGAAGGACCAGTGCGTGCCCATGTAGCCGTAGGTGAAGGCTTCACTGATGTTGCCGAAAACCGGCCCGATCAGGTCGAACAAGAGTTTCGTCACCAGATAGGCGAGCAAGAGGCAAAAGCCGGACGCCGCCAATCCACCCCACGGCATGGGAATCTGGGAGAACGGCCAGTTGTGAATGGGGATCAAAACGCCATAGGTAACCGAGCAGGCGACCATGAACCACAGCAGCCAGTATTGATCGTCGGTGAAGTATCCGATGGACCAGAAATTCCCGACGCCGGGCTTAGCGGAATCCCACAGCCCCAAGTAGCGGCTGACCCATAGGCAGAGAAGCACGGTCAGGAAGAGGATCGCCATCTGCGTAAACCCGCGACCCGGTTGTTTCATCCCCCGCGTCCAGTATGCGAGGAGTCCCGTAGCGGCCCCCATCTGCACGAAGGGAAACCACCAAGCCGGTATCCACCGTACCACCGAGCTCGTGACGAGATAGGTGCAGAAGCCGATCAGAACCAGCAGAATGAAAAACTGCCGGTACGGCGGCATACCCGCCACGATCCAGTTCTCACCCGTGAATGAAAAGAACGCCAGAAAGAAGAAGATGCATCCGACGATCGGAAATATCCAATCCGCGCCAAGCCCGCTCCAGTAGATCGACTTTGCCGATAGCCAGCCCAAGACCCACGAAGCTGCAACGATGACAAATCCGCGCGCGAGATTGCTCTTGATTCGATCAAACGGCCAGCCGCAACATACGATCGACAGCAGGGCCCACCACAGACTGAGCAATTGCCAGGTGACGTTATGTAGCCAGAACATCTGGCTGATCTGATCGCTGCTCCATGGTCCGATCGGCATCGCCTTGACGATCAGGTTGACGATGAAACACGAAAGAATGGTGAGCCCGTAGACCAACGCCAATCCCTTGACCGACGAATTTAGCCGGAATGGCGCAACCTCGATCGCATACTGCATGTTTGTTTCCCTCCTGGAGCCTTTCCGGCGTTGATGGAATCAAGCCGGGGTTCTGGTTTTTGTTTTGATGCGATTTCTTCGCGAACCGCTTTCCACAAACGCACTAGTGTCCCGAGTCCAGAGTTCGCTTCATTTCACGGCGTCGCCTTTGCTAGTCCTTTCATTGCAGCGACAGAAAACGCCGCTCCATTTGTCGCGGCGAGGCCCGACGCCTCAGCTCGGCGCGACCTCAGATAAGAACCATGCCTCCGTCGACGACGAGACTTTGGCCGGTCATGTAGTCGGATGCGGATGACGCCAGGAATCGCGCAACACCACAGAGATCGTCCGCCGCGGATGGACGCCCGAGCAAAATCCCGGCAGAGAACGTCTCGAAGGCTTCGTTGTCGCGCGAGGTCAACCCCTCGTCCTTGAAGCCCTTGTCGATGAGCTTCCACATGTCCGTCGCCACGACACCCGGACAGATCGCATTGACGTTGATCTTCTGAGCTCCGAAGGCGCGGGCCGCCGCCTGCGTCAACGCCACGACGCCGAACTTGCTGGCCGAATAGTGAGCCAGCGGCTCATAACCCTGCTTGCCCGCGATGGAGGCGGTTTTGATGATCTTGCCGCCGTGGCCCTGCGCGATCATCTGCTTGATCGCCTCCTGCATGCAGATGAGAACGCCAAGACCGTTGGTATCCATGACCCTGCGCCAATCCTGTTCGGTGATGGACAGGAACGGCTTCGTCTGCGCTATGCCCGCATTGTTGAAGATCACATCCAGCTTGCCGTGCGCCTTCACCGTCGCGGCGATCATGGCCTTGACGCTGTCGCGGTCGGTGACATCGACGCGGACGGCGATCGCCTTGCCACCTGCGGCGCGAATTCCTTCCGCGACTGTCGAAGCATTGCCTTCGTCAATGTCCGCGATCGTCAGCAGTGCCCCATCCGCCGCAAGGCCGCGTGCGATGGCTTCGCCGATGCCGCGGCCGGATCCGGTCACGACAATCGCGCGCCCCTCGAGATCGAATGACATGAAAATCCTCCCATTTGCTGTTGCACTCTTACGAATGCTTGCAAATGAAAGGAGCAATCGCCGTGCCAACGGCAAAACCCGAAGAAATCCTTCGTTTTCAGGTGAAACAGGGAGCGCTACTGTTGCAAGGCCTGCAACAGATGCCACACCTGTTGCAGTCTCACCGCGACAACTTCAGGTAGGTTGGTTCAAACCGTATCGTTTGATTTGACGATGAACGGTGGACCGGTCGACACCCAGCCTGCGCGCGGCTTCCGAAACATTCCCGCCGCAGGCCGCAAGCACCGTTTCCAGCATCGTTTTCTGCGAATGCGGTTCTTTCGCCTGTGCGACGCCGATCGTTTTCAGCAAGGCCTCGGGAAGATCGTGAGGTTCGATGACTCCATTTTGGCAGAGCGCTGCGGCGACTGAGATAACATTGTCCAGCTCACGGATATTGCCAGGCCAGGCGTATGCCTCAAGCGCATCGAGCGCTGCCGGGGACACGGCCAGCGAGCCTTCCTTCGCCCGATGCCTCTCCACGATCTTGCCCAGAAGCCACGCAAAGTCAGATCGCCCTCGCAACGGAGGCAAGAAAAGCGTTGCGGCGTTCAACCGGTAAAACAAGTCCTCGCGAAAACGTCCGTCCTTCACGAGCGTTTCGATCATGCGGTGAGAGGCGGAGATCACGCGAACATCGACCGGCTTCGGACGGGTCGCACCGATCGGCATCAGCTCCTTCTCCGCGAGCACACGCAACAACCGGCTCTGGAGCGGTAGCGGCATGTCACCGATCTCGTCGAGGAACAACGTGCCGCCGTCAGCCTCTTCAATCAGACCCTTGCGGCCCTTGGCGTTGGCCCCGGTGAACGCCCCGGAACATGACCGAACAATTCGCCTTCGATCAACTGCTCGGGAATCGCCGCACAATTGACGGCTACAAACCTGCCCTTGACGGCGCTGCTGTCATGGATCGCACGGGCGAGATATTCCTTGCCCGTCCCCGTTTCACCCTGAATGAGGATCGACAATGGCCTTGCGGCGAGTTTTGCAGCCTTGACCTGAAGAACTCCGATTTGCGGATCGCCTCGGCCGAGATCGCGCAACGAGGCTGGAATCTCGTGCCGGACGCTTGTAGGCGCGCGCACGGCGATGTTCGGTTCGATCGCATGGGCAAACAGCGCGTTGCCATCGCGGGCAAAGACGAGGCGATCCTGCGTCCGGCGTTGCCGTGTCAAATTCGGCAGGTCGTTGATATCAATTTCAAAGAAGCGTGAAATCGGCTGCCCGATCAGATCGCCGGACTGGCGCCAGTCGCGGCTCACGGAACGCGCCAAGATCTTGGCGCCACCATTGGTCATCCCGATGATGCGTCCAGATCCGTCGATGGAAATGGCCGCCTCGGGATCGACGTCCAGAAATTCCGGCGACCGGGCGAAGCGCAGCACCCACTCCCGGCTTGCCTGCGCCATCAAGTTGGCTAGCTCGATACGCCGCACGGTCGCCGTGACCAGGTGCAACGCGAGATTCTGGCTTGCCTTCTTGATGGGAGAACTCAGGAGCGAAATGTCGAGCACCGCCGCGAGCGCCCCCCGAACATCGTAGATCGGCGCAGCAGTGCAGGACAGCGGCGTGTGCGTATTATCGAAATGATCGGTCTGATGAATGCTTAGCGCATCCCCACTTTCGATGCAGGCGCCGACGGCACAGGTTCCTGCCCGGGATTCCGACCACTCGGAACCAAGATAGAGCCCCGCCTTGCGCAGATTATTGTCGAACAGCGGATCTCCAAGAAATTCGACCGTCACGCCCTGGCGATCCGAGAGCAGCAGCACATAATTTTGGCCGGCGACCTGCCGAAACAGGTTCTCAAGTCCAGACCGCGCGATCGATATGAGTTCTTCCGACTGCTGACGGTGTTCACGCAACTCGGTATCGGGCACGATATAGGCTTCGCAAGCCTGTGCCGGATCGAGCCGGTGTTGGTTGATGCAGCGCAGCCAGCTCTGCACAACAATATCATCACGGTTGGTTGCCGCGCCGAGACTGACGCTTTCGATTTCGCGGATATGGTCAGAATGCGAAAACATGCGACAATCCGGGCTGCCTCCCAACGGCCACGACCATATTTTCTCTTTTTTCCCAGGCCGGGCAGTCTGCACGAGTTTGGTCGAATGTAAACCTGCTTCCAGCGGGATCAGCTCGCGTCAAGCGCCTGTGTCCGCTGCATCGCACAGCAGCATTTTCAAACAGATCCGGACCGGTCACTGGACTAGTCTAAAAAACAACGTGCGCTAAAATGGCGTACCCATCAGCTTCGACAATCTTTCGATGCTGAGATAGCCGGCGTTGTAGGCCCACATCGCAACAGCAAAAATGACCGCCGAGATCAGCGTGGTCCAGAGCAGCTTGCGGCCCATCCGCGCCATGATCGGCGCGCCGGGATCGGTGCCTTCAACACCCCCGCCCTCCTCGTGCTGGCTGCGCACGCCGAACGGCAGCGTCAGGAACAGCACGACCCACCACAAGACGAAGTAGATCGCGAATGCGGTTGAGATGCTGTAGGCCATGCTCTACGTTTTCAAGCGAAGTGGATGCCGGTTCGCGTCAAGAAAACGCGCCAAAGTAGAAGCTAGAGCCTGATCGATTCTGATGCAATCAGAACCAATCCGGCGCTACGCCTGCTCGATCTCGACCAGCGCACCGGAAAAATCCTTCGGGTGGAAGAACAGCACCGGCTTGCCGTGGGCGCCGATCTTGGGCTGGCCGTCGCCGAGCACGCGCGCGCCTTCGCCGATCAGCCGGTCGCGCGCGGCGATGATGTCGGGCACGTCATAGCAGACGTGATGGATGCCGCCGTCGGCATTGCGGTCGACGAATTTTGCGATCGGCGAAGCATCGCCGAGCGGCTCGATGAACTCGATCTTGGTGTTGGGCAAGGTCACGAACACGGTGATGACGCCGTGCTCCGGCAACGGCACCGCATCCGAAATCTCGGCGCCGAATGCCGTGCCGTAGATCTTGGCCGCCTTCTTGGCGTCCTTGACCGCTATCGCGACGTGGTTGAGCCGGCCCAGCATGTTGTCTCTCCCTCGTAGTTACGCTTGTTCTTGTCGCCGCCTTCGCCGAACAGGCGTCAGACCACCAACACGTGAACGAGGCAGATCGGCTTCTTCCCCCAATGCTCGTTCACGGTCCCGCGCACGGCGCGGCGCACCGATTCCGCGACCGAATCCGGATCGCGCCGGCGCGCCCGTGGCAGGCTTTCCACCGTCGATACCACCACATCGAACACGATCTCGTCGAGCGCCTCGCCCGCGGTATTTTTCTCCGGCACGCCGACCAGGTCGACCTCCGGATCCTCGGCCAATTCCCCCTGCGCCGTCATGGCGATCGCAACGAAGGCACAGCCGGCAAATCCCAACCGCCGCCGCTCGACCACGGCGCGCGACTTGGCGTCCTCCAGAATGATGCCGTCCTTGTAGAGGCGCCCCGAGGGCAGCTCAGCGATGATCCCGGGCTCGCCGGGCCCGAGCTTGACCAGGTCGCCGTTGCGGCACTCGATGACTCTTGGCACGCCCGCGGCACGCGCGAGCTTGGCGTGCTCGTGCAGATGCAGCGCCTCGCCATGCACGGGGATCAGAACTTGCGGCCGCACCCAGGAGAGCATGTCGCGCACTTCGTCGCGGCGCGGGTGGCCGGAGACGTGGACCAGATGGTCGCGGTCGGTGATGACCTCGATACCCTGCTCGACCAGGTCGTTGATGATCGATCCGACCGCCTTCTCGTTGCCGGGAATGGTGCGGGAGGAGAAAATCACGCAATCGCCCTTGTTGAGCGTGATCTCGGGATGATCGTCCTTGGCGATCCGCGCCAGCGCCGCGCGCGGCTCGCCCTGGCTGCCGGTGCAGATCGCCAGCACCCTGTCGGGCGGGAAATGGCCGTAGAGATCGGGCCCGCGGAAATTCTGCACGCCATCGAGGTAGCCGGTCTCACGCGCGACCTGGACCACGCGGTCCATGGCGCGGCCGACCACCACGACCTCGCGGTCCGCCACCCGCGCAGCGTCGGCAACCGCCTTGATGCGAGCGACGTTGGAGGCAAAGGTCGTCACTGCGACGCGCCCCTTCGCGCCTTTCACCAGTTCGGCGATGGTCTTCGACACCTCGGCTTCCGAGGGCGAACGCCCGTCGCGCACGGCGTTGGTGGAATCGCCGACCAGCGCCAGCACGCCGGCGTCACCAAGCTCGCGCAAGCGTTTCTCATCGGTCGGCGGACCGACGGTCGGCGTGGGGTCGAGCTTCCAGTCGCCGGTGTGCAAGACCGTGCCGACCTCGGTGTGGATCGCGAGCGCATGCGACTCGGGAATCGAATGCGCGACCGGGATGAATTCGACATTGAACGGGCCGATATCGACGCGCCCGCCAGAGGGCACCACGGTGATCGGGATTTTCGGCGGGTTGCGCTCGGCGGCGCATTTGGCCTCGAACAGCGCCGCGCTGAACTTGGTCGCGTAGATCTTGCACTGCAGCTTCGGCCAGAGATCGATGATGGCGCCGAAGTGGTCCTCATGGGCGTGCGTCAGCACGAGGCCCATCAGGTTCTGCTGTTCCTTCTCCAGGAACGAGATGTCGGGCATGATCAGGTCGATGCCGGGCAGATGCTCCTCGTCGCCGAAGGAGACGCCGAGATCGACCGCGAGCCAGGACCGCTGGTGGCGGTTGCCGAGCCCATAGATCGACAGGTTCATGCCGATCTCGCCGACGCCGCCGAGCGGCGCAAAAGTCAGTTCATCCGGCCGCGCCATCAGGCCGATCCCACCGAGGCCGTCGTGCCGAAATAGACCTCGCCTGCGGTTACGGGGAAGTGCTTGCCGTCGGGCAGCCGGATAATCATGCAACCTGTCTCATCGATGGTGTCGAACGTGCCTTCGAGAATAGCGTTCCCCGTCCGAATCGCCACATTCTCCCCCAGCCGGGCGGCACGCTCGAGCCAAAGCTGACGGATTTCCGCAAAGCCGCGGCCATTGTCCCAAATGCCGCGGAATTCCACCCAGGCGTCCGAAAGCGCGGCAAACAGCTCCTCGGCGCTGACATGCACGCCAAGAGCAGCGAGCGAGGTCGCGGGCGTCGGCGTGCCCTCTGGCGCCCCCACGACATTGGTGCCGATGCCGACCACGACGGCAAGGCCGCCGCCGGCCACGATCTCGGCCTCGAGCAGGATGCCGGCGAGCTTCTTGTCCCCGGCCAGCACGTCGTTCGGCCATTTCAGCGAGAACTTCAGCGCATCCGCCCGGCCCAGACGCAGCACTGCCTCGACACTCACTTTCTGCAGCGCCGCCTCCAGCGACAGCCCCGCGGCAAAGCCGAGCGTCGCCGCGACCGCGGGCGCCACGTCCACCACCTCGAGGATGCTGCTGGCGAGATTGCCGCGCGGCGCGATCCAGGCCCGCTGCCGCCGGCCGCGCCCCGCCGTCTGCTCCGGCGTGACGAACCAAATCGGCCCCCGCTCGCCTTCGCGGGCGCGGGTTAGAGCTTCCGCATTGGTCGAGCCGATCTGGTCAAAGGCGGCTAGCCTGTAGCCGGCGGAAGTGGCGCGATGACCAAGCGTGAACGGCATCTAGAACAGCGACTTCGCCGCGGCGGTCGCAACGCTGACCAGCGGTCCCGGATAGGCAAAAAAGAAGATGTTGAAGAGGCCCGCGACTGCCAGCACCCCGCGCAACTCGATCCGGACCGGGTCGAGCTTGCCGACCGGCTCGTCGAAATACATCGTCTTGATGATGGCGAGATAGTAGTAGGCGCCCACCACACTGGTGAGCACGCCGATGACGGCGAGCGTGAACAGGTTGGCCTTGATCGCTGCGACGAACACGTACCACTTGGCGAAGAAGCCCGCGAGCGGCGGAATGCCGGCAAGCGAGAACAAGAGCATCGCGAAGAAGAAGGCGAGCAGCGGATTGGTGCGCGAGAGCCCGGCAAAATCGCTGATCTGCTCGACCGCCTGCCCATTGCGCTTCATGGCAAGGATGATCGCGAACGAGCCTAGCGTCATCGCGACATAGATCGCGATGTACATCAGCACGCCCTGCGCGCCTTCCACCGTACCGGCGGCGAGCCCGACCAGCGCAAAGCCCATGTGGCCGATCGAGGAATAGGCCATCAGGCGCTTGATGTTCTTCTGCCCGATCGCGGCGAACGAGCCGAGCGCCATCGAGGCGATGGAGACGAACACCAGGATCTGCTGCCATTGCGGCACGATGCCGGGGAATGCGGTCAGCGTCGCCCGCGTGAACACTGCCATCGCCGCGACCTTGGGTGCGGAGGCGAAGAACGCCGTGACCGGCGTCGGCGCGCCCTCATAGACGTCAGGCGTCCACATGTGGAACGGCACCGCCGAGACCTTGAAGCAGAGGCCCGCGAGCAGGAACACCAGCCCGAACACGATGCCGGGCGTGCCGGTCGTGGCCGCCGCCGCGATGCCGGCGAAGCTGACGGTGCCGGTGAAGCCATAGATCAGCGAGGCGCCATAGAGCAGCATGCCCGAGGAAAGCGCGCCCAGCACGAAATATTTGAGGCCGGCTTCGGTTGACTTGGCGTTGTCACGGTGGCTGGCGGCGACGACGTAGAGCGCGAGGCTCATCAGCTCAAGGCCGAGATAGAGCGCGATCAGGTCGCCCGCCGAGATCAGCACCATCATGCCGAGGGTGGAGAGCAGCACCAGGATCGAATACTCGAAGATGCGGCGCGACGGATCGGACAGGAATTCCGTCGACAGGATCAGGGTTGCGGCCGAGCCGATCAGCGCGAGTATCTTCAGGAAGCGGGCAAAGTCGTCGACGATGAAGCTGCCGCCGAAGGTCACAAGCTTGCCGGACGGCAGCATCAGTATGAGCACGCCGGTGAGGATCAGCAGCAACGTCGCAAGCGTGGTCACGAGCCGGGTCGTCCCCTGCCCGCGATAGGCCCCGATCATCAACAGCACCATCGAGCCGACCGCGAGCACGAGCTCGGGCAGCACCGGCTGCAACTGATAACCTGCACTCGAGAAGCTCATGGGTTAAGGCCTTACTGGAGCAGCGCGGCTGCCTTCACGGCAGTCACGGCGGTGGTGTAATTATTGACGAGCTGCTGGACCGAAGCCTCGGACATGTCGAGCACCGGCTTTGGATAGACGCCGAACAGGATGGTCAGCGCCACCAGCGGGAACAGGATCAGGCATTCGCGCGCCGTCAGATCCTTGATGCTCATCAGGGACGGCTTGACCAGCGCGCCGAACACCACCTTGCGATAGAGCCACAAGGCATAGGCCGCGGACAGGATCACGCCGGTGGTCGCAAGCACCGTGGTCGGCAGCGACACCTTGAAGGTGCCGAGCAGCGTCATGAACTCGCCGATGAAGCCACTGGTCCCGGGCAGGCCGACATTGGCCATGGTGAAGACCATGAACACCAGCGCATAGAGCGGCATCCGGTTCACCAGGCCGCCATAGGCGGCGATCTCGCGGGTATGCATGCGATCGTAGACGATGCCGACGCAGAGGAACAGCGCGCCGGAGACGATGCCGTGGGAGATCATCTGGAACACGCCGCCGGCGACGCCCTGCATGGTCCCGGCGAAAACGCCCATGGTGACGAAGCCCATATGGGCGACGGACGAATAGGCGATCAGCTTCTTGATGTCCTCCTGCATCAGGGCCACCAGCGAGGTGTAGATGATGGCGATGACGGACAGCGTGAAGACCAGCGGCGCGAAGTCGTGCGACGCCAGCGGGAACATCGGCAGCGAGAAGCGCAGGAAGCCGTAGCCGCCCATCTTCAGAAGGATTGCGGCCAGGATCACCGACCCCGCGGTCGGAGCCTCGACATGGGCGTCAGGCAGCCAGGTGTGCACCGGCCACATCGGCATCTTCACCGCAAAGGAGGCAAAGAACGCGAGCCAAGCCCACTTCTGCAGGTTGTGCGGCACGGCAGTGTGCATCAGGGTCGGAATGTCGGTCGTGCCCGCATTCCAGTACAGCGCCATGATGGCAAGCAGCATCAGCACCGAGCCGAGCAGCGTGTAGAGGAAGAACTTGAAGGAGGCATAGACCCGGCGCGGGCCGCCCCAGACGCCGATGATCAGGAACATCGGGATCAGGCCGCCTTCGAAGAACAGGTAGAACAGCACGAGGTCGAGCGCCGAGAAGGTGCCGACCATCAGCGTTTCCAGGATCAGGAACGCCATCATGTATTCGCTCACGCGCTGCGTGACCGATTTCCAGCTCGCGATGATGCAGAACGGCATGACCGCGGTGGTCAGGATCAGCAACGGCAGCGAGATGCCGTCGATGCCCATGTGGTAGTTGATGCCGGTGGCGAGCCACGACGCCTTCTCGACAAACTGGAAGTCGGCGTTCGCCGGATCGAACCGCACCACCAGGATCAACGAAATCAGGAAGGTGATCAGCGTGGTCCACAGCGAAATCCAGCGGGCGTTGCGGTTTGCCGCTTCATCCCCGCCCCGTGCGAGCAGATAGACCAAGAGCGCGCCGAGCGCCGGCAGGAAGGTAACAACGGAAAGGATAGGCCAGGTCGTCATCACTGGCCTCCCAGGCCGAACATGAACCAGGTGATCAGGCCGGCGACGCCAATCAGCATCGCGAAGGCGTAGTGGTAGAGATAGCCGGTCTGGATCTTCACGGCGTTACGGGCGACGTCGAGCACACGCGCCGACACGCCATCCGGTCCGAAGCCGTCGATGATGGCGCCGTCACCCTTCTTCCAGAGGGTGTAGCCGATCCACTTCGCGGGCCGCACGAAGATCAGATCGTACAGCTCGTCGAAATACCACTTGTTGAGCAGGAATTGGTAAAGCATCGGCTGCTGCTTGGCGAGTTCGACCGGCAGATACGGCCGGCTGATGTAGAAGAGATACGAGATCAGGAAGCCCAGCACCATCATGACGGTCGGCAGGAAGGCGATGCTCTCGGGGATATGGTGCATTTCCTCGATGATATGCGGGTTCATCTTCACGGAGTCGCGGAAGAACTCCTCGATGCCGTGGCCCGCGAACAATTCCTTGAACGGGAAGCCGGCCACGATCGAGCCGACCGCGAGCACGCCGATCGGGATCAGCATCCAGATCGGGCTCTCATGCGCAGCCTCGTAATGCTCCTCGTCATGCGGCGTACCGTGGAAGGTCTTGAAGATCAGGCGCCAGGAATAGAACGAGGTCAGGAGGGCAGCGAAGACGGTCAGCAGAAAGCCGTAGAACGCGAACGGATTGTGCGAGGCATAGGCCGACTCGATGATCGCGTCCTTGGAGAAGTAGCCCGCGGTCAGCGGGAATCCGGTCAGCGCCAGCGTGCCGACCACCATCACCGCGTAGGTATAGGGGATCTTTCGCCACAGCCCGCCCATGTTGCGGATGTCCTGTTCGTGATGCATCGCGTAGATCACGGAGCCAGAGCCCAAGAACAGCAGCGCCTTGAAGAAGGCATGGGTGAACAGATGGAACATGCCGACCGAATAGGCCCCCGCTCCCATCGCCACGAACATGTAGCCGAGCTGGGAACAGGTTGAATAGGCGACGATGCGCTTGATGTCGTTCTGTACCAGACCGATGGTCGCGGCAAAGAACGCGGTGGTCGCGCCGAAGAACATCACCACGGCCTGCGCGTTCGGTGCCAGCTCGAACAGCGGCGACAGCCGCGCCACCATGAAGACGCCGGCGGTCACCATGGTCGCGGCATGGATCAGGGCCGAGACCGGGGTCGGGCCTTCCATCGCGTCCGGCAACCAGGTGTGCAGCAGGAACTGCGCCGATTTGCCCATCGCGCCCATGAACAAGAGAACGCACGTCAGCGTCAGCGCATCGACATGCCAGCCGAAGAAATTGATGGTCTTGCCGGTCAGGCCTGCGGCGCCGCCGAAGATGGTGTCGAAATCAGTCGAGCCGATCAGCGCGAACACCGCGAAGATGCCGAGCAAAAAGCCGAAATCGCCCACCCGGTTGACGATGAAGGCCTTGATCGCGGCGGCGTTGGCCGACGGTTTCTGATACCAGAAGCCGATCAACAGGTAGCTCGCCAGGCCCACGCCTTCCCAGCCGAAGAACATCTGCACCAGATTGTCCGCGGTCACCAGCATCAGCATCGCGAAGGTGAACAGCGACAAATAGGCGAAGAAGCGCGGCCGGTACGGATCCTCGTCCATGTAGCCGATGGAATAGAGGTGCACGAGCGAGGACACGGTGTTGACGACGACGAGCATCACCGCGGTCAGCGTGTCGATCCGGAGCGCCCAGGAAACCTGCAAGTCGCCGGAGGTGATCCACGGAAATAGCGTGACGCGGGCGTCGTGGTGCAGGAAGCCGACATCGACCAGTGCGAACCAGGACAGCGCAGCCGAGACGAACAACAGTCCGGTCGTGATCAGTTCGGCCGCGCGGGAGCCGGCGGCAGGCGGTTCGGCAGCATGATGATCGTCATGGCCGTGATCATCATGACCGTGCGCGTCATGGGCTTCGGCAGCGTGAGCGTCCGCGCCATGCCCGTCATCGTGATGCTCGACGGTGTCGCCGCTCGGATTGCGTCCATGCGCGCCGACGATCGCAATCAGGCCGGCAAGAATGGCGCCGAGCAGCGGCAGAAAGACGATTGCCTGGTACATCGGCGCGTTAGCCCTTCATCAGATTGACGTCTTCAACCGCGATCGAACCGCGGTTGCGGAAATAGACCACCAGGACGGCAAGCCCGATCGCGGCCTCCGCGGCCGCGACGGTGAGCACCAGGAGCGCGAACACCTGGCCGACGATGTCGCCGAGGAAGGTCGAGAACGCCACCAGGTTGATGTTGACCGAGAGCAGGATCAACTCGATCGACATCAGGATGACGATGATATTCTTGCGGTTCAGGAAGATGCCGAGGATCCCGAGCGTGAACAGGATCGCGCCGACCGCGAGATAGTGTCCGAGCCCGATCGTCATTTCACCCACTCCGCCGCATCAGCTTCCTGCAGCCCCTGCCCCGACGACACCTTGCGCAGCGCCATCGCCATTTCCGGCGTGCGCGCGTTCTGCACGGTGATGTTCTGCCGCTTGATATTCGTCTTGTGGCGCAGCGTCAGCACGATGGCGCCGATCATCGCGACCAGCAGCACGAGGCCGGCGAGCTGGAAGTAGAAGATGTACTTCGTATAGAGCACGAGTCCGAGCGCCTCGGTATTGGAGACATTGGTCGGGATCGCCGCGGTGATCGTCTTGGTGACGGCGGGGTTGATCACCCAGGCGCCGACTATCAAGAGAAGCTCGAACATGAAGATGCCGCCGATCACGAGACCCACCGGCAGGTATTCGAGAAAGCCCTCGCGAAGCTCGCTGAAATCGACGTCGAGCATCATGATCACGAACAGGAACAGCACCGCGACCGCGCCGACATAGACGACGATCAGGATCATCGCCAGGAACTCGGCGCCCATCAGCACGAACAGGCCCGAGGCGTTGACGAAGGCCAGGATCAGATACAGCACCGAATGAACGGGGTTGCGCGACACAACCACCATCACGGCCGACGCCACGCAGACCGCGGCAAACAGATAGAAGAACAGTGCGGGAAGGATCATCGGCGAGCCTCCGCGCCCCGGAATGACGTGGGAATGTTCTGAAGGATCATGCCCTCACCTCAACGGTACGGCGCATCGAGCTCGATCGCCTTGGCGATCTCGCGCTCCCAGCGGTCGCCATTGGCGAGCAGCTTGGCCTTGTCATAGTAGAGTTCCTCGCGTGTCTCGGTCGCGAATTCGAAATTCGGTCCCTCGACGATGGCATCGACCGGGCAGGCCTCCTGGCACAGGCCGCAATAGATGCATTTCACCATGTCGATGTCGTAGCGCACGGTGCGGCGGGTGCCGTCGTTGCGGCGCGGGCCGGCCTCGATCGTGATCGCCTGCGCCGGGCAGATCGCCTCGCACAGCTTGCAGGCGATGCAGCGCTCCTCGCCGTTCGGATAGCGGCGAAGCGCATGCTCGCCGCGAAACCGCGGCGAGATCGGGTTCTTCTCGAAGGGATAGTTGATGGTCGGCTTCGGCTTGAAGAAATAGCGCATGGCGAGGAAGAACGCCGAGACGAATTCCGAGAGCAGAAGCGAGCGGGCTGTTGCGTTGATATTCATGACGGCCTCACTTCGGCGCGATGCCGGCGAATTGCAGCACAGCGGCCACGACCACCACCATCGCCAGCGACAGCGGCAGGAACACCTTCCAGCCAAGCCGCATCAGTTGATCGTAGCGGTAGCGCGGCACGATCGCCTTCGCCATCGCGAACAGGAAGAACATGAAGAAGAGTTTCAGCGCGAACCAGATCACGCCGGGGATCCAGGTGAACGGCGGCAGCGCCACCGGCGGCAGCCAGCCGCCGAGGAACAGGATCGTCGCCAGCGCACACATCGTGGTGATCGCGACATACTCGCCAAGCATGAACAGAAGATACGGCGTCGAGCCGTATTCGACCATGAAGCCCGCGACCAGTTCGGATTCCGCTTCCACGAGGTCGAAGGGCGGACGGTTGGTTTCCGCCAGCGACGAGACGTAGAACACCACGAACATCGGGAATAGCGGCCAGACGTACCAGTTCAGGATGGTGAGCTGCGGCAGGCCGATCAGGTGGGCCAGCCCACGGGTGTTCTGCGCTTCGACCACTGCGGACAGATTGAGCGAGCCGGCGCAGAGCAGCACGGTGATGATCACGAAGCCGATCGAGACCTCATAGGACACCATCTGCGCCGCGGAGCGAAGCGCGGCCAGGAACGGGTATTTCGAGTTCGACGACCAGCCGGCCATGATGATGCCGTAGATCGACAGCGAGGAGATCGCGAAGATGTAGAGCACGCCGACATTGATGTCGGAGATCACCCAGCCGAAATCCATCGGGATCACCGCCCAAGCGGCGAGCGCGAGGACGCAGGACACCAGCGGCGCCAATAGGAACACGCCCTTGTTGGCGCTGGCCGGGATCGTCGGCTCCTTCAGCACGAACTTCAGCAGGTCGGCGAAGGATTGCAGCAGTCCCCATGGACCGACCACGTTGGGGCCGCGGCGGATCTGCACCGCCGCCCAGATCTTGCGGTCGGCGAGCAGGATGTAGGCGATCGCGATCAGGAGCACGACGAGCAGGAGCACGCTCTGGGCGAGCATGATGATCAGCGGCCAGAGGAAGCCGGTCCAGAACGAGCTTGCGAAGAAATCAGCCATCAGGTCACGCTCACTCCGCTGCCGTCAGCATCCGCGCCGAGGCCAGGCGCGAACATTCCGCCATCACGGCGGACGCCCG
Source organism: Bradyrhizobium sp. 31Argb (assembly GCF_043638955.1). Classification (NCBI taxonomy): domain Bacteria; kingdom Pseudomonadati; phylum Pseudomonadota; class Alphaproteobacteria; order Hyphomicrobiales; family Nitrobacteraceae; genus Bradyrhizobium; species Bradyrhizobium sp. 31Argb. The sequence continues at coordinate 34,438 of NZ_JBEGDB010000021.1, forward strand.
GGCGATCGGGTTGGTCAGATAGAAGTCCTCGACCGGACTCTGGAACACCGCCTTGTCGGCGCTTCCGCCCTTCGACGCAAGCGCCTTGATATCGTCGGCCTTGCCAGGCTCGATCTGGTCGATCCGCATCAGATGCGGCACCGCCTTGAACAGCGCGTGGCGCAAGGCAGCCAGCGAATCGTAAGGCAGCTTCTTGCCCAGCACGTCCGAGAGCGCGCGGATGATCGCCCAGTCCTCGCGCGCTTCCCCGGGCGGGAAGGCGGCGCGGGCGGCCATCTGTGCCCTGCCCTCGGTGTTGACGTAGATGCCGGACTTCTCGGTGTAAGCCGCGCCCGGCAGGATCACGTCGGCGCGGTGGGCGCCGCGGTCGCCATGGGTGCCGATATAGACGACGAACGTTCCGTCCGACACCTTGATCTCGTCGGCGCCGAGCAGGAACAGCACGTCGAGCGCACCGGAGGTCGTCATCCGCGCCGCATTCAAGCCGCCGGCGCCGGCCGAAAAGCCGATATCGAGAGCGCCGACGCGGGAGGCGGTATCGTGGAGCACGCCGAACCCGTTCCAGCCGTCCTTCAGCGCGCCGAAGTCGACCGCAAGCTTCGCCGCCTGCGCCAGCACCGCCGCGCCGTCCTGGCGCGCGAACGCGCCGGCGCCCACCAGCACGATCGGGTTCTTGGCATTCTTGAGCACGTCGGCGAAGGAATGCTTGCCGGCGGCGAGCGTCGCGAGCGTCTCCGGTCCGGCGCCAAGATAGTCGTAGTCGTAGGTCAGGTCCGCCTTCGGGCCGATCACGCCGATCTTGAGTTGGCCGGAGCGCCAGCGCTTGCGGATGCGGGCGTTGATGATCGCGGCTTCCTTGCGCGGGGTCGAGCCGATGATCAGGAGCGCATCCGCCCGCTCGATGCCTGCAATCGTCGGGTTGAAGATGTAGCTGCCGCGGCCGGCCTTCGGATCGAAGGCATCGCCACCCTGCACGGCGAGGTTGGACGAGCCGTATTTCGCCAGCAGTTCCTTCAGCGCGAACATTTCTTCGACCGCGGCAACGTCGCCGGCGATGGCGCCGATCCGCTTGCCGTCGACCCGGCCGGTCTTGGCCGCGATCGCCGCGAAGGCTTCCTGCCACGAGGCCGGGCGGAGCTTGCCGTTCTCGCGGATATAGGGCCGGTCGAGCCGCTGGGTACGCAGGCCATCGACGATGTGGCGGGTCTTGTCGGAGATCCACTCCTCGTTCACGGCCTCGTTGATGCGCGGCAGGATCCGCATCACCTCGCGGCCGCGGGTGTCGACCCGGATCGCCGAGCCGACGCCGTCCATGACGTCGACCGACTGCGTCTTGCCGAGCTCCCAGGGACGAGCGGCGAAGGCATAGGGCTTCGAGGTCAGCGCACCGACCGGACAGATGTCGACGAGATTACCCTGCAATTCCGAAGTCAGGGCGTGTTCGAGGTAGGTCGTGATCTCCATGTCCTCACCGCGGCCGGTCGCGCCCATTTCCGGGGCGCCCGCCACTTCCGCGGAGAACCGGACGCAGCGGGTGCACTGGATGCAGCGGTTCATCGAGGTCTTGACCAGCGCGCCCAGATATTTGTCCTCGACCGCGCGCTTGTTCTCGGCGAAGCGGCTGGTGTCGACGCCATAGCCCATCGCCTGGTCCTGCAGGTCGCATTCGCCGCCCTGGTCGCAGATCGGGCAGTCCAGCGGATGGTTGATCAGCAGGAACTCCATCACGCCTTCGCGCGCCTTCTTCACCATCGGCGAGCGGGTGGAGATTTCCGGCGGTTCGCCCTTGGGGCCCGGACGGCAGTCGCGCACGCCCCAGGCGCAGCTCGCGACCGGCTTCGGGCCGCCCTTCACTTCGACGAGGCACATCCGGCAGTTGCCGGCGATCGACAGCCGCTCGTGGTAGCAGAAGCGCGGGATTTCGGCGCCGGCGGCCTCGCACGCCTGCAGCAGCGTGTATTCCGGCGGCACATCGATCTCTTTGCCATCGATGATCAGTTTGGTCATTTCTTTACGTCTTTCCCAGCTTGCAGTCGGGCGGCACGACGCTGGCGGTCTTCAGTGAAGCCTTAACCCATTGCTGGGTGTCGGCGCTGTAGGTCGCGAGATAGGCCGGCTCGGCGGCGTTCTTGGCGCAGAGGAACGGCAGATGCGGTCTCAAATCGTAGTCGCAGGAAGCCGCCCATTCGCGCCGATTGGCAAACGCCGACATCGCCTCCTCGCAGGCATAGAGGAAGTACGAGACGAAGCTCTCGTACTGCACCTGGTCCTCCTGGGTGGCCGCCTTGATCCGCTCATAGTCCGGTTGCGAATATTTCGGGTTCCTGAAGGCAAGATCGGTGTAGCCGAGAAACGCCTGACGCGCGCTGGAGGCGCGACTGCCGGTGCGTAGCTCGTTGATCTGGAACAGGATCGCAACAAAGCCGAGCAGCGCCACGGCCGCCTGCGCCATCTGCGCAAGCGTCCCGTATCTCTGCCACCAGAAGCTTGGTTGCGACATCAAGATCACTCCGCCGCCACCATGTGCGCGGGATCGAGCACGCCGACGCCGTCAATATCGGCCTTGTGCGAATATTGGTCGATGCGTGCTTCGATCTCATGACGGAAATGCGCGATCAGGCCCTGGATCGGCCAAGCGGCTGCGTCGCCGAGGGCGCAGATGGTGTGACCCTCGACCTGCTTCGTCACCTCGAGCAGCATGTCGATCTCGCGCTTGTGCGCGCGCCCCTCGGCCATGCGGGTGAGCACGCGCCACATCCAGCCCGTGCCCTCGCGGCACGGCGTGCACTGGCCGCAGCTCTCATGCTTGTAGAAATAGGAGATGCGCGCGATCGCCCGGATCAGGTCGGTCGACTTGTCCATCACGATCACGGCCGCGGTGCCGAGGCCCGAGCGCAATTTGCTCAAGGAGTCGAAATCCATCGGCGTGTCGATGATCTGCTCGGCCGGCACCATGCGCACCGAAGAACCGCCGGGAATCACCGCCTTCAGATTGTCCCAGCCGCCGCGGATGCCGCCGCAGTGCTTTTCGATCAGCTCGCGGAACGGGATCCCCATCGCCTCTTCGACGTTGCAGGGCCGCTCGACATGGCCGGAGATGCAGAACAGCTTTGTGCCGACATTGTTCGGCCGGCCGATCGCGGCGAACCAGGCCGCGCCACGGCGCAGGATATCCGGTGCAACCGCGATCGACTCCACGTTGTTGACGGTGGTCGGGCAGCCGAACAGGCCCACATTGGCCGGGAACGGCGGCTTCAGCCGCGGCTGGCCCTTCTTGCCCTCGAGGCTTTCCAACAGCGCCGTCTCTTCGCCGCAGATATAGGCGCCGGCGCCATGGGCGACGTAGAGGTCGAACGGCCAGCCATTGACGTTGTCCTTGCCGATCAGCTTGGCCTCATAGGCCTGATCGATCGCAGCCTGCAGATGCTCGCGCTCGCGGATGAATTCGCCGCGGACATAGATGTAGCAGGCATGCGCGTTCATCGCGAAGCTCGCGAGCAGGCAACCTTCGATCAAGAGATGCGGATCGTGCCGCATGATCTCGCGGTCCTTGCAGGTCCCCGGCTCGGACTCGTCGGCATTGACCACGAGATAGCTCGGCCGGCCGTCGGTCGATTCCTTCGGCATGAACGACCATTTCAAGCCGGTCGGAAAACCGGCCCCGCCACGGCCGCGCAGGCCGGAAGCCTTCATCTCGGCGATGATCCAGTCGCGGCCCTTGTCGATGATCGCCTTGGTGCCGTCCCAGGCGCCACGGCGGCGCGCGCCCTCGAGGCCCCAATCGTGGAGGCCGTAAAGGTTCTTGAAGATGCGGTCCTTGTCGTCGAGCATGCCTAGAACTTTCCAAACATCAACGATTGGCCTGGGCGTAAGCGAGCCCCGCGGCGCATCCGCCGAAGGTCAGCGCCCACAACAGGCTGGATTCGAGCGAGGCGTTCAGCCCATAGCGCTGCAGCAGGAAAATGAACGCGGCGGCGACCGCCGCGTGGAGAGCGATGTAACGCCAGTGTTTCATCGCGACCTCCCTTCCCGCCCGCTGCCATGCGAGACCAGGCCTCATGTGGTTTCCTTCAGCGTGGTCGGTCCACCCGCCGGCGCCGAGAACTGACGGTCGACCTGCGGGCCCGGCTTCGGCGGATTACCGGAGGCGAAACCATCCAGCACTTTGCCGAAGCTCTCCTTGGTCAGATCCTCGTAAGTGTCCTTCCAGATCTGGACCATCGGCGCGTTCACGCAGGCGCCCAGACACTCGACCTCTTCCCAACTGAAATTGCCGTCCTTCGACAATTCGAAGGGCTCGTGACTGATGCGATGCTGGCAAACTTCGATCAGATCGCCCGCGCCGCGCAGGCGGCATGGCGTGGTGCCGCAGACCTGGACATGCGCCTTCTTGCCGACCGGCTGCAACTGGAACATCGTGTAGAAGGTCGCGATCTCCAGCACGCGGATGTGGGGCATTTCGAGCAGGTCGGCGACGGTGCGGATCGCGGCTTCCGAAACCCAGCCCTCGTTCTGCTCCTGCGCCCGCCACAGGATTGCGATCACCGCGGAGGCCCGACGTCCCGGCGGATACTTCGCGATCTGCTGCTTGGCGAAAGCGAGATTCTCCTCCGTGAACGCAAAGCTCGCGGGCTGCAATTCCTTCGGGGCGAGGCGACGGACCGACATTTCTTACTCTCTCATTGCATGCGGCGAACGGTCTTCGCATTCAGCGCGTTGATCCGGTCCTGCCAGAAGGCGCTTGCGGTGCCGAACACGTTGTAGCCGACATGGGTCGATACCTTGATGCGATCGAGGATCGAAAGCTCGGTCACGGTTTCAAGGCGATTGGAGCTGGGATCGTAGACGATCAGCTTGAGCGGGGTCTCTTCAAGGATGTAGCGCGACACGGTGTGCTTGCGATCGCTGCCATGCTCCTCGCAGAGCAGCACGCTGTCGCCCTGCATCAGCCGGACGCCGCCCTTCATCGCCTCGATCTCGACGCCCTCGACGTCGAGCTTGATCAGATATTTTCCGTTCAGCTCGATCTTGCCGTCGTCGAGCAGATTGTCGAGCGCGATCACCGGCACTTCCTCGCCGTCGGCCTGGTCGCCGGCGATGCTGAACGCCTCATGCTTGGTGCCGGAGAGTTTTGCCGTGCCCCTGCCCGCGCCGATCGCGCATTTCATCGTCTCGAAGCGGGTGCCGTTGATCGCAGCGTTATTCGCAAGCTTCGGAAAATTCTGTCCCGACGGCTCGATCGCGATCGCCTTTTGCGAACCGAACGGCTTGCTCGAGACCAGCACCGACCAGTAGCCGTAATTGGCGCCGCAATCGATCAGCGTGTAGTCGACGTCGGCGGAATCCTTGAACAGGAGCTCGAGCTCGTCCTCGTAATGGTAGGATCGGTTGAGCAGCTTGCTCCAATAGCCGTCGCCATAGGGAAACTCGAACACCGCGTCCTCATTGAGCCGGATGGCGATGTTGCGCTCGGGCAGCGTCTTGCGCAGCAAGTTAGCGCAGGCGATGTAGCCCATGTGGGAAAAGTGCGAGGAGATCTTCGAACCGGTCGACAGCGCCAGCGCAGCCGTCCGCTCCCACAGGTTGGCTCCTTCGAGAGCCCCTGAGGCGCGGTCAAACTGGATGGGCGGCTGCACCATCACCGATCGACCTCTCCGAACACGATGTCGAGCGAGCCGAGGATCGCCGAGACGTCGGCGAGCAGATGGCCCGTGCAGATGTGGTCCATCGCCTGCAGATGGGCAAAGCCCGGCGCGCGGATCTTGCACTTGTAGGGCTTGTTGGTGCCATCGGCGACGAGATAGACGCCGAACTCGCCCTTGGGCGCTTCCACCGCGGCGTAGACTTCGCCGGCCGGTACGTGCACGCCCTCGGTGTAGAGCTTGAAGTGATGGATCAGCGCTTCCATCGAGCGCTTCATCTCGCCGCGCCGCGGCGGCGCGATCTTGTTGTCTTCGACGACGACCGGCCCTTGCCCGTCGGGCGATTTCAGTTTCTGGATGCACTGCTTCATGATGCGCACCGACTGGCGCATCTCTTCCATCCGGATCAGGTAGCGGTCGTAGCAGTCGCCGTTCTTGCCGATCGGAATGTCGAAATCCATCTCGGCATAGCATTCGTAGGGCTGCGCCTTGCGCAGGTCCCAGGCCGCGCCGGAGCCGCGCACCATCACGCCAGAGAAGCCCCACTCCCAGGCTTCCTTCAGCGACACCACGCCGATGTCGACGTTGCGCTGCTTGAAGATGCGGTTGCCGGTGAGCAGCGTATCGAGGTCGTCCACCACTTTGAGGAACGGGTCGCACCACGCATCGATATCGTCGATCAGCTTCGGCGGCAGGTCCTGGTGCACGCCGCCGACGCGGAAGAAGGCCGCATGCATGCGCGAGCCGGAGGCGCGCTCGTAGAACATCATCAGCTTCTCGCGCTCTTCGAAGCCCCACAGCGGCGGGGTGAGCGCGCCGACGTCCATCGCCTGCGTAGTGACGTTGAGCAGATGCGACAGGATGCGGCCGATCTCGCAATAGAGCACGCGGATCAGTTGCCCACGCCGCGGCACCGTGATTCCGAGCAGCTTTTCCGCCGCGAGGCAGAAGGCATGCTCCTGGTTCATCGGCGCGACGTAATCGAGCCGGTCGAAATACGGGATCGCCTGCAGGTAGGTCTTGTGCTCGATCAGCTTCTCGGTGCCGCGATGCAAGAGCCCGATATGCGGATCGACGCGCGCGACTACTTCGCCATCAAGTTCGAGCACGAGGCGCAACACGCCGTGCGCGGCCGGATGCTGCGGTCCAAAGTTAATGGTGAAGTTGCGCAGGTTTTGAGGTTGCTCGTTCATGGTGCAGCTCCCGCTGCCAAGCGAATAGCGAATGGCGAGTAGCGAATAGCGAACGTCATTTTGCGGACTTGTCCTGCAGGGAGCGTATCAACGCTCGAACCATTTTGCCCAAACTCTCGCACCGCCCCATTACCAGTTCCAGTTCGGATGCAGGCAGAATGCCGACCCGCTCCGCCAGCAAGAGATGAGTTTCCAATTCCTTCAGAGAGCCCTGCGACACGCGCAGCGACTGCACGAAACTGCCTGTACTCTCGCGCCCATGACCTTCCGCGATATTGGCGGGAATAGAAGCCGCAGCCCGCCTGACCTGGGATGTCAGGCCAAACAGCTCGTCGCGAGGAAATCGCCCCGTCAAGCGATAGCAGGACTCCGCTAAGATCATGGCATCCTGCCACACCCTTAGGTCCCGGTACGAGCTGATCGATGGGTCGCTCAACAATCATCCCTATTCGCCACTCGCCATTCGCTATTCGCCACTTCTCTTCTCATCGCCCGGCAGCGGATAATCCGCACCTTCCCAAGGCGAGAGGAAATCGAACTTGCGGAATTCCTGGTTGAGGCGCACCGGCTCGTACACCACCCGCTTCTCCTCGTCGTCGTAGCGAACCTCGACGAAGCCGGTGAGCGGAAAGTCCTTGCGCAGCGGATGGCCGTCGAAGCCGTAATCGGTCAGGAGCCGGCGCATGTCGGGATGGCCGGTGAAGATCACGCCATAGAGATCGTAGGTCTCGCGCTCGAACCAGTCGGCGCCGGGAAAGACCTCGATGATCGACGGCACCTGCGTGTTCTCGTCGGCCTCCGCGCGCAGGCGGATCCGTGTGTTCAGCGTCGGTGACAGGAAGTGATAAACGACGTCGAACCGCTTGTCCCGCTCGGGGTAGTCGACCGCGGTCACGTCGGTGAAGTTGACGAAGCGCAGGGCCGGATCGTCGCGCAGGTGCTTGACGACGTCGACGATCTTCTCCGCGTCCACATCAACCGTGAGCTGATTGAACGCAACCGAATGCGCCTTCGCCGCGCCGGGAAGCGCGCTAACGATCGTCTGCCCCAAGGCGTCGAGCTTGGCGTCGTCCATGACGTAATACCTTAGCGTTCGATAGTGCCGATGCGGCGAATCTTCTTCTGCAGCAGCAAGACGCCGTAGAGCAGCGCTTCCGCCGTCGGCGGGCAGCCCGGCACGTAGATGTCGATCGGCACGATGCGGTCGCAGCCGCGCACCACCGAATAGGAATAGTGGTAGTAGCCGCCGCCATTGGCGCAGGAGCCCATCGAGATCACGTAGCGCGGCTCCGGCATCTGGTCGTAGACCTTGCGCAGCGCCGGCGCCATCTTGTTGGTCAGCGTGCCCGCGACGATCATCACGTCCGACTGCCGCGGCGAAGCACGCGGGGCGAATCCGAAGCGCTCGACGTCGTAGCGCGGCATCGAGACCTGCATCATCTCGACCGCACAGCAGGCCAGGCCGAACGTCATCCACATCAGCGAGCCGGTACGGGCCCAGGTGATCAGGTCGTCGGCGGCCGCGACGAAGAAACCCTTGTCGGAGAGCTCGTGGTTGATGTCGCGGAAATACGGATCATTGGCGCCGACCGGCTTGCCGGTGGCGGGATCAAGGATGCCCCTCGGCGCCGGCGCGATTGCCGGCCGGGACGTTGCGGCAGTAGGGCTCAATCCCATTCGAGCGCGCCTTTCTTCCATTCATAGGCAAAGCCGACCGTCAGCACGGCCAGAAACACCATCATCGACCAGAACCCGGTCGCGCCCAGCTTTCCGAACGCCACCGCCCAGGGGAAAAGAAACGCCACTTCGAGGTCGAAGATGATGAAGAGGATCGCCACCAGATAGAAGCGGACATCGAACTTCATGCGGGCGTCGTCAAAAGCGTTGAATCCGCATTCATAAGCGGAGAGCTTTTCCGGATCGGGCTGCTGGAATGCGAGCAGGAATGGCGCGATCAGGAGCGCCAGGCCGATCACGGCTGCGACCCCGATAAACACCACAAGTGGAAGATAATTCTGCAGGATGCCGTTCATCGGCGGTGCCTTCTTGCTGCGGTTTCGGACAGCCGCAGATTCGTGTCATTGGAATTATTCTTGAGCCTTAGCGCAGCGCAACAGAGGGCGCAAGACAAGCTATTTTAAAGCTCCGTCGGGCTAGGCCGCCTCCGATCAACCGGTGTTAAGCGCGCGTTCTCGCCCAAGATGAAGAACGCGTGACCTCGAAGGTTCGTGCCCCAGATTTGCAGCTCCCGATCGCCAAAATCCACAGTGGCCAATAATCGCCCGGCCATCTCTGCGCACCTCTCGTTTAGTTGAACCGCGGCGGTCCTGTCGGGCCGACACGGCATGTTGGCCCGCCACCCCCTGTAGCGGCGTTATCCCCAAGGAATCCTCCGTCGCTTGTGACTTTTTTCCTTTAGCCCCGGCGTCCTGCAGCCTCGCACGAAACCAATCCCGCCGCGCAATGAAACCATTTTGGGGAACCCGCGAAACCATTCTGAAACAGACCAAGGGTACCTCTTTCCCCAACAGGCGGCGGCAAAGCTCGCCCGGAGGCGCAAGATGAACCACTCAATTCACTCGGCGGATCGCTCGACCCACCTGAAGATCGTGGTGGTCGCGCTGGTGGCGGGCATCGCGGTCGCAGCCTTGGGTATCGCCGCGCGCAACAATTCGGAATTCACGCAGACCGCCCAGACCCAGGTGGTGAAGGCCGGCAAGCCGGTGGCGATTACCAGCTCAGGCACCTCCACGGTCCGCTGACCCGCGCATTTCCTAAGAATGGCACAGAAGGCCGCCTCCGGGCGGCTTTGTTGTTTGGTGGGCTTGCGAAGCTGACGGCCTGCCCGGTTTGGAACAGCCTGTACCAATCCGGCGCATAGGCTGACGAAATCGCCCCCCACGTTTCGCCGCCGCCGACCGGGATTCGGCTGTATGATGGCCCATGCCGAGGGCGCAAAATCCCGAAAACCCCGCCTCCGCTACCGCCGTTAACCGCGCTACCTGGGTTTCGGTGCCCCTGACGGCCTTCGTCAGCCACTGCGGCACGATCGCTGCCCTTCCAAGGCATCTTCCGTCGCATCCGCCCCGATGCGGCACAGAGGCAGCCTGGAGGATTGCATGTCCGTCACCCACTACGCGCCGCCGTCGGCGGGTCTCGCCGACTACATCGCCATCGCCCGGCCCGATCACTGGATCAAGCACGTGCTGATCGTGCCAGGCGTCGCCTTCGCCATGATCATGGCAGGGACCGGACCGGTCGATTACGCGACGGTGGGAGAGCGCCTGCTCGCCTGCCTGTTCGTCGCGATGGCGCTGTCATCGGCCAACTACACCATCAACGAATGGCTCGATGCCCCCTTCGACGCCATGCACCCGACCAAGCGCGCGCGTCCGGCGGTGCAGACCGCGATGTCGCCCAGCATCGTCTTCGCCCAGTATATCCTCTTGACCGGCGTGGGCCTGCTCGTCGCCAACCAGCTTGGCCGGAGCTTTGCCCTCACCGCCGTCGTATTCGCCGCTTTCGGCGTCATCTACAACGTGCGCCCGATCCGCGCCAAGGATCGCGCCTTCCTCGACGTCATCGTCGAGTCCCTCAACAATCCCCTGCGCTTTCTGTTCGGCTGGTTCGCGGTGGTCCCGCATATCGCCCCGCCGATCTCGATCCTGCTTGCCTACTGGTTCGGCGGCGCCTTCCTGATGGCGGCCAAGCGCGTCTCCGAGCATCGCGCCATCGTCGAGGCCGGCGGCACCGCCAACCTCGCCGCCTATCGCCCCTCCTTCGCCGTCTATACGCATTCGAGCCTGGTGACGAGCTGCCTCGTCTACGCCCAGGGCTTCGCTTTCATGATGGCGATCTTCCTGATCAAGTACCGGATCGAATACATCGTCGCGATCCCGTTCCTGATCGCGCTGTTCGCCGCCTATATGCGGCTCGCGTTGACCCCGGATTCCGCGGCCGCGCGGCCTGAGGAGCTGATGCGCCAGCCGTCCATGCTGATCGCCGCCGCCGTCACCATGGCGCTGTTCGGCATCCTGACCTTCGTCGACCTGCCGCTGCTCAACAGCCTGACCAGTTCGGACCTCATTCGTCTCAGCACGGGTCACTGACCATGTCGATGACGGCTTCTCTGAGCGACCCACGAAACTACGCCGGCGTCGCGGTCGCGACGCTGGCTTTCGCCGCGCTGGCGCTTCTGCTCGACGGCCCGGTCTGGCTGGTCAAGCTGGTACCGACCCAGGACGGCCCGGTGCATCTGGCACAGGCCGACCTGATCGCCCGCCTCGGCTGGGGTGGCGTCCTGCAGGAGCCTGCCGCCTCCTTCTACCAGTGGAATTCGCGCATCGAACCGAACTCCGCAATCTATCTGTTGCTCGCCGGCCTGATCCGGCTGACCGGGAATCCGCTGCTCGCCAACACGCTGTTCTTGAGCCTGTACGGGCTGATCTGGATTGCGGCCGCCTTTGTGGTGTCCCGCACTGAGACCGAGCGGCCGCTGCTGCCGATGCTGCTGCTGTTGCCGGTCGCCTTCGGCGTCTTCATCCATTGGGGCTTCTACAATTTCGCTCTTGGCGTGCCGCTGTTCCTCTTGTTCGCAAGCTTCTGGAGCAAGGTGCGCGGGCGCGGTGACATCTTCACCTTCACCTTCCTCGCCACCGCACTGTTCCTGGCGGCCCTCTACCTGACCCACATCACCTCCGTGGTCGCCGCCTGCCTGCTGCTTGCGGCTGACGGTATCGCCCGTGCGCTCCGCACGCTGGAGCACGCCGGCCCGCGCGCCGCCGGCCGACGATTGCTCATCGATGGCGCCTGGGCCGCTGCCGCGGCCATGCCGGTGCTGGTCCTGATCGCAGGCTTCCTGCTGACCTATCAGAACATTCCCGGCGATGTGCCGGGCGGCGAAGGCGGCATCACGCAGATCCTGCGCCGGATCGTTGCCGCCACGCACCTCTTCACCTTCACCTCTTGGGAGGTGGTAGCGCTGGCGCCGCTTCTGGTGGCGGTGCTGGTGGCCGGCGCCACGGCGCTGCGCAGCTTGCGGTCGGGCAACCTGACCTGGCCCGTCTTCTTCGTCCTTGTCGTGCTGCTGTCGCTCCTCAACCTGAAGACTGGCTCGGCGCTGCTGTCGGAACGGCTCGCTCCCTATAGCTGGATCGCGGTCGCGCTCTTCATCGCGAGTCGCCAGCCGCACGAAGCGCTGGTGCGCATCCTGTGCTTGGCCGCGATCGCCGGCCTGGTCGGCCAGACCGCGATCCGCACGGTGGCCTACAAGAGCTGGGCGCCGGTTTTGGAAAGCGAGCTTGAGATCGGCCGCGAGAATCCCGGCAAGACCTTCGTCAACGCCGACTTGATCGCCCAGCGCGACAGCTCCCTGTTCGCCTGGCGCATTCGCCCCACTCTGCATGCGGCCCAGACCGCGGCGCTGGCTGCCCGCGGCGCAGGTCTCTCCTCCACACTGCCCTCGACCCGCTATTTCGGCTATTTTCCGCTGCAATATGTGCCGTCGCACGATTTCCTGCGCGCGACCGCCGACTGGGAAAGCAAGCGCGATGCCGCTGAGCTGGCAAAATTCCAGAGCGCCAATCGAGGCGCGCCGCAGGTGCTGATCGTGTCGTCCTCCGACCAGAGCGGATCAGCCGTCGCAAGCAATCTCGGCTATCGCGACTGCAAGGCGAACCGAAGCGGCGGACGCGAGATCGTGGCTTGCACGATTCCAAACCAGTTGAGTGCGATGCGTGACTGACCTTACCCTGGACATGGCCCCAACGCCGCTGAAGCGGCCGGATGCAGCCGACGCCGCCGCGGATACGCTGCTCGGCCTCCCGATATCGATGCCGCTGGTGCTGGACCTCGACGGCACGCTCATCAAGGGCGATCTGCTCTACAAGAGCTTCTTCTCGATCCTGCGCCGCAATCCGCTGATCGTGCTCGCCTGCGCCAGATGGCTTTTGCGAGGACGCGCCGCGCTCAAGCGCCAGCTTGCGCTGCGCAACCGCATCGACTGGGATCAGCTCGAATTCCATCAGGAGGTTGTCGCGCTGGCGCACCGGGAGCAGACGGCTGGTCGCATGATCGTGCTTGCTACCGCCGCCGACGCCGTGCTCGCCGCCCAACTCGCATTCCGCCTGCCCGTCTTCGATCGGGTGTTCGCCTCCGACGGCAAGGGAAACCTGAAGGGACCGGCCAAGGCCGCGTTGCTCCGCGAGCTATTTCCGGAAGGCTTCATCTACGCCGGCGACAGCAAATCCGACCTCGCAGTCTGGGTCCACGCCAGCGGCATCATCCTCGTCAACACGCGACGATCGGTCCGTGACGCCGCGCTGGCCCTGGGACGGCCAACGCTGGATTTATCCACCCGGCCAGACAGCCAGCGTTAACAAGCGCTAACGCAATCGTTCGATTGCAATTGACGTTGCGATCCCAAGCTTAAATTTCGGCGCGTATAGAGAAGGCCAGTAGGACCCTCGCCGCCGATGAATCTGCATCAGGAAACATACTCCTCCGGCTTCAAGATCGTCTGCACCGATTGCGGCAGCCTATCGATCAAGCTGGAGAGACCGGCCGCCGCATCCGGTGACACGGTCATCGAGTGCCGCTGCTGCAACGCCGTCCGCGGCACATTGGCCGATCTCAGGAATCTGGCCCGCCGCGGCCGCGACCTCTACGAATTCTAGCCTGGGCCTGGGATCGGGCGACCTCCGCCGTCAGGCGGCGTTCAAGCGAGCGCCGACGCCCGGTGCCGGAATGGTCCTGATCGGACCGTCTCCGAATACCCAGGCTTGCTCTTCAATATCGAGCGCACTGCTTCGCAGCTTTGCGGCGTATCCCAGAAACAGGAACAATGCGAGGTCCCTGCTGATCCTGCCATGCGCCATGCTCAGCATAAGCGTGAACACCAGGCTGCACAGCACAAAGCGGGCTTCGCGATTGATCCTCGCCAGCGAGACCATCCGCGTTCCCATCGCGTGATAGAGCAACAGGATGAGGAAGATACCCGCCGGCCAGCCGAATTCGATGATGGCCTGCAGGATCGAGTTGTGAACCTGGAAGCCTTTCAGGCACGACCGCTGGGGGAAACCGTCCAGTCCCAGTCCCGTCAGCCCCGCTTCCGGCAGCAACGCGAAGGCGTCCTTGTAGAGCTGCTGCCGGATGATGATCGAATTGTCCGGGTCGATCGAAGGACAGGAAGCTTGCGAAGGCGGAGGCGCTGGCACTGGCGGAGCCGCCTCGGTAGCAACGCGGCCTGATGCGGCGGGGGCTGGCAGTGCACTTGCCGGCGGCGAAACCGGCGGCGCCGGCGATTCATCGTTGCCCGGCTCCGCAACCTGAAAACCCAACGCCGCTTCGGCGAGCTTGGCGAATCTGAGCGTTGTTGATGACCTGACGACTGCGCCAAGCGCAACCGAAGCGATCGTGACGCACACGATCACAGCAATGAATTTGCGCTGGCCGGCCTTGGCAACCAACATCGCTGCGAGCAGCGCCACCACGATCACGATGAAGGAGTAGCGTACCATCGACGCCGCGAAGATGGCCAGGGGCACGGCCGCGAGGATCGAAATCCATGCAGTCCGTCGCCAATTGAGTTCTGTGCAGGCCAGCGCCAGAAGCAGCAAGCCAAGCGCTGTCGTGAATTGCGCCGGCGCAGCGTCGTACTCGTCAAAGACCAGCGGCTTACCATGGTGGTCGTTCCATTGACCAAGCAGCGCCACCAGGGTGACGACGGCTCCGACCGCCACGATCGCGCCTGTGACGACCACGAAGGCTTGAGGAACTTGCCCACAACGGGAGCTCACCCTGACCGCGGGATAGGCCGCGAGCGACAACCCCAGAAGGGCGGCCTCTTTCGGCGCAGCGACGCCGTTGACTGCGAACGAGAGCGCGATGCCGCAACAAAACAGCACGAACAGCACGTCGCAAATGTCGGGCCTGAATTCACGCCATCTCGCCAGAAGAAGGAGCGCAGCAATTGGCGCGGCCATCAGCAGACCGGTGATTGTCGAGCCGGTCCCGGCGAAACCGTGCGCGAGCACCGCAATCGGCCCCGCGGACAGCAGTATGGCGAACAATACCGATTGCAAAGCCCGGCCCTCGTGAAACTGATAGTGTCGAAGCTCAATCAGAAGAGTTCTCAGAACAGTTCTATATCGACTCCATGACAGGTCTCGCAATTCCAAAGGTAGCGGCACGCGCCGGTCGCTACTCGAAGTAAATTCGCTCTATGCTTGTGGCAATACGATGGCACCTCCAAGCGCCTCTGATCGGAACAGCTTCCGGCCTGCCATCTGATGGAACCCGGCGAGTCGCCTCGAGGCAGGAAACGCGGAGCCTTCCGTGCAGCGCCGCTGATTCCCCATCAACACACTGCAAAGCCCTGCAGGACCCAGGGAATCTCAACGTCCTTGACTTCAAAAGACCGCCCCTTTAAGTCCCCCACGTCTCGCGGAATTGCGCATCACGCGGGAGTAGCTCAGTTGGTTAGAGCGCCGGCCTGTCACGCCGGAGGTCGCGGGTTCGAGCCCCGTCTCTCGCGCCATTTTGGCGATGTGTTTCAAACAGTTAGCTCCGCGCTCGACTTTCGATCCGTCCCCTTCGCCAAACTTCCCGCCGGCAACTCGGCGGCTTCAGTTGTTGCGAACGGACCAGTTCGCACAACCGTTTCGTAGCTGCGACGTTTGGCGGTTTTGCGGTTTCGATGCGGGAAGTGGCCGATTTTCGGGCGAAACGGCGTAGTCAGTCAGGGTCCGAATCGAATAAGGCCTGAAATGTCAGGGTTTCCTGGACCCTCGCCATCGAGACCCCCAAGGGCTCCAGATCTCCCGTCGACGCGTTTTCCCCAACGATTCAGCATCCGCTTCGTTCGAAAACGCTTCTTTAAGCCGTTCATCACGAGGAGGGCCACACATGGCGAAGAAAGCAGCGACCCCGGCGACCATCACCCTGAAGCATCTGGCGGCGGCGATCGCCGAAGACCAGGAACTCTCCAAGAAGCAGGCCGAAAGCATCCTGACCGACGTCGTGACGCGAATCACCAAGCACCTGAAGAAGGGCGAGCGCATTCGCATCGTCGGCCTCGGCATCCTGCAGGTGCGCAAGCGCGCCGCCCGGATGGGCCGCAACCCCGCCACCGGCGAGCAGATCCACATCAAGGCCAGCAAGAAGGTCGCCTTCCGCCCGGCGAAGGAACTCAAGGAAGCCATCTGATCGGCCAAGTGATCGGCCAAGTGACCGGCCGAGCCCCTTCGTTCAGTCAGCGCCATTCCGGCTCTTCGACGCGGCCCCCGGAGTGGCGCTTTTCTGTTATAGAACTAGCCCAATCCCTCTCTCGTCCCCCTCTTGGACTTGCGGTCACCATGCTGGCTCCAACGCTTGATTTCAAACACACCGTTACCGAGCGCTTCCTGCGCTACGTCGTGATCGATACTCAGTCCGATCCGGAATCGCCAACCTGCCCTTCCACCGAGAAGCAGAAGGATCTCGGCCGCCTCCTCGTCTCGGAATTGCAGGCGATGGGGCTCAGCGACGCCCATCTGGACCAGCATGGCTACGTCTACGCGACCATCCCGGCCACATCAGACAAGAAGGTGCCGGTGATCTGCTTCTGCTCGCACATGGACACCTCGCCGGACTGCACCGGCAGGAATGTGCGGCCGCAGATCGTGAAAAACTATCGCGGCGGCGACATCGCGCTGCCAGCCGACCCCGCGCAGGTGATTCGCGCCGCCGAGCACCCAGCGCTTTCCGACCAGATCGGCAACGACATCATCACCACCGACGGCACCACGCTGCTGGGAGCGGACAACAAGGCCGGCGTCGCCGAGATCATGGATGCCGCCCATTTCCTCGTTAACAATCCCCAAGTGAAGCACGGCACCATCAAGATCCTGTTCACGCCCGATGAGGAGATCGGCCGCGGCGTCGACAAGGTCGACCTGAAGAAGCTCGGCGCAGATTTCGCCTATACGATCGACGGCGAAACCGCCGGCCATATCGAGGACGAGACCTTTTCCGCCGACGGCGCCAGCATCACGATCGAAGGCGTCTCCACCCATCCCGGCTTCGCCAAGGGCAAGATGGAGCACGCGATCAAGATCGCCGCCGCGATCGTCGAGCGGCTGCCGAAGACCACCTGCTCGCCGGAAACCACCGAAGGCAAGGAAGGCTTTCTGCATCCGATCGCGATCTCGGGCGCGCTGGAGCAGGCCAGGCTCGACTTCATCATGCGCGATTTCACGGAAGCCGGGCTGAAGGAGAAGGAGGCGCTGCTGGAGGCCATCGTCAAGGACGTGATGAAGGCCTATCCGCGCTCGACCTATCGCATGGAGGTCAAGCAGCAGTACCGCAACATGAAGCAGGTGATCGACCGTCACCCCGAGATCATCGACTACGCGGGCGAAGCCATCCGCCGCGCCGGCCTGACACCGGTGAAGACCTCGATCCGCGGCGGCACCGACGGCTCGCGCCTCTCGTTCATGGGCCTGCCCTGCCCCAACATCTTCGCCGGCGAGCACGCCTTCCACTCGCGCCTGGAATGGGTGAGCCGGCAGGACATGGAAAAGGCGGTGCAGACTATCGTGCATCTCGCGATGATCTGGGAAGAGCGGGCGTAGCGGTTACGTACGCAAGCTTTCTCCCCCGTCACTGGGAGCGCCAGCGAAGCAATCCATCCCTCCACATGCGCGGAAGCATGGATTGCTTCGTCGCTATCGCTCCTCGCAATGACGGTAAGGGCGCAATGACGGTGGGCTGCTACGAAGCCTTCGCCGTCACGATCCAGATCGAGGCGGGCAGCATCACCGAATTGCCTTTGACGAACGGCGCGAGCGCCTCGCGGATCGCACCGGCGGCAGCGGCGCGGAGTTCAGGTGGCTGATCCTGCAGCGCCCGGCTGACCGGCCCGATCTCGAGCGCGCCTTGTACGGCGCCATCGAGGCCGCCGCCGATCGCCGCATCGAGCGAGAGCGGGCACGGCTCCATCTCCACATTCGTAAAGCCGGCCGCGCCGAGGATGCGTCGCACACGTTCTTCCGAGGCGAACGCGAACGGCCCGGGATCCTCGGGCCCCTGCTGCGGCAATTTCGGCACGTGTTTGTAGGCGGCCTGCAACGGCGTCATGAAGAATGGATTCTCGCGCGGCTCGCGCCAGCAGATGAACGCAAGCCGCCCTGACGATCGCAGCGCCTTCCTCATATTCGCAAACGACACCGCGGGATCGGCAAAGAACATCACGCCGAATCGCGACGCCAACAGGTCGAAGCTTGCGGGAGCGAACGGGTACACCGTTGCATCCGCGAGCGCGTACTCCAGCGACAATCCCGGCGTCACGCGTTGCCGCGCCCGCTCGAGCATCGGGCCTGATACGTCGATGCCGAGCACGTGGCCGGACGGCCCGACCTTCCCTGCAAACGCGACGGTGGTCGCGCCGCTGCCGCAGCCGATGTCGATGACGCGCTCGCTTGTCTTCGGCCTGGCGCGATCGATCAGGATGTCGAGGACCGGAGCCAGCAGGACGTCCTGCGCCGCTTGCCGGTCGGCCCAGCGCTGGCCGCCCGGCCCGTTCCAGTAGGCGATCTGGTCGGCGTTTTGCTCGTGGCCAAGGGCGGCGTCCATCAGCAGGTCTCTTTCGTCGCAGCCTGCAGCATCGGCATCACCTGATAGGTGAAGCCGGCATCGGCCTTCATGACGGGATCGTTGGCGAGAATGGTCTGCGGGTCGGCATCGTCAGGCAATTGTAGCACGCCTAACCCCCAGACGCCGGCCGGATCAGCCACCGGGCCAAACACAATCGCGTTGCCAGCCCGCAGCAGTTCCCCGCAATAGGCCGTGTGAGCCTGCATGATCTCGGCCTCGCCAAGTGTCATGTCCTGCGGAAAGGTCGGACGCGGCGGAACAAGCTTGCAGACGAAATATCTCATTGCGGCGCGTGCTTCGCGGCGCTGCCGGTCTTGGGTTTCTTCTGCGTCGTGTTGGTGGCCGAAGGGGCCGCGTTGTCACTGCGCACGGCGCCCCAGGGATCGCTGGGCCCCGCCTTGTCGGGAATGTTGCGCAGCGATCTCTTGTAGGCGCGCTCGGCGTTGCGCTCTTCCTCCTTCTGCGACGGACTCTTGTCCTTGTCGACGTCGCCATATTGCGGCACGGCATTCTGCGCGAACGCCGATCCGGCCATCAGCGCGACCATCACGGCGGCAACAAAGACTCGCATGGGCAGCTCCCCGGGTTTTCACGCAATGATATCACCCGGTTGAGCGCATCGCCAATCCTCCGGCGAGCGCAGCGCCGCGCATTGAGGCCGCATTGCTTTCACCGAATGGCCACATGAAAAGCAGATGCCAACCAGATTTCCCGGATAGGACTTGTTTGGTCTTCAACCTGGAAAGGCATGACCATGCGCATCTTTACGGCATCCGCCATCATTGCAGCTCTTTGCCTCGGAACACCGGCTTTGGTGCTGGCGCAGGGAACTCCCTCGCAACGTGGGGCGGAGTCGCCGCCCGCTCAGTCCGAGCCCGGCACCGTTATACGGACCATACAGGTTGTCGACGTCAAGGAACTGCAGCCGGCGGTGCGCTCGAAAGTCGATGAGATCATCTCGCAGACGAGCGATGAGGACATGCAGTCACTTCGGAAGACCATCGACGCGACGCCGCAGGCGCTATCCGCGCTCAAGGCCAAGGGCATGACGTCGTCGCAAGTCGTTGCCATCAACATCGCCGACGGTGTCCTGACGATGTTCACGAAGACGGCGTGAGATCGGCGGAGCTTGCGTCGCTCGTTGAGCGGCGCCTTGCTCGAAGATTCACTTGCTAACCAAACCAGTCCGCCTTTGCTCTGCGAGCTTCGGCGCGACAGTCTTCGCCCTACGTACTCCGGCTTGCCGAGCCGAAGCCCGCAGGGCGAAGGCTGGTCCATGCGCGCCTCTTTGCGCTCCGCAACCCTCTCTGATTTGCGTATAAGGTTTTCCCTTTCGCGTTGCGCTCGCTCAGCCTGCCTCTTCTCTTGGATCTTTTTGTCTAATTCCTGCATCGCACGATCGAAGCGCATTCGCGCGAGCTCAATCGGGACTGATGCGCTATTCTTGCCCATCTGATGAAATGCAGCCGTTGCGGCTCCGTGCTGGCGACATTATGGGTAATGTGCCAGCGAGGATCATCATGAGCTTGAGAGAAGGCGCCGCGGCCATCGTGATCGATACAGATGGTCGCTTTCTCATGCAATTGCGCGACGACAAGCCCGGTATCGTTGATCCCGGCAAGATCAGCCTTTTTGGTGGCCGACGCGAAGGCAATGAGACTTTCAGGGACTGTATCGCCCGTGAGATCCACGAAGAACTGGGCTGCCGTCTGCCGGCAGAGAGCTTCCAGCATCTCGCTCGCTGCGTTGGTTCAAACCACCCGATTACCGGTGGCAACTTTCACGCCGAGATATTTATCGTCCGATCGATTTGTTCTGAAGAGCTGACGATTACCGAGGGCCAGCTAAAGACGTTCACACTCGCCGAGCTTTGTCAGATCAGGGAATCCCTCGCGCCGCTTGCCCAATTTGCCGTCGACGCCTTCTTGTCGGAGGCCAAATCGACCAACATGACTGTTCCGGAGCTACCTGGCCCCTGAAATCCCAGCGCGGGCAGCGGGGCTTGTGGTGGGCGGCGAGAGATTCGAACTCCCGACCCTCTCGGTGTAAACGAGATGCTCTAACCAGCTGAGCTAGCCGCCCTCGCCCGCTTCTTTACCCTCGCCCTGCCCCTAGGCGCAAGGTCGGGGCCATCATTCAGTCGGAAGCCCCGGCAACGCCTTGAGATCGTTGATCCAGGGCGCGGCCGAGCGGCACCAGATTTGGCGCCGGGGCTGCAATTGGTCGCGCTGGCGGATGCTGCCCCAGCGGATACCCCAATCCTCGGGGCCCCCGTCCTCGCCGCTCGTAAACAGCGGGGAACCGCATTCGGGGCAGAAATGCTGGAAGCGGATCCGGCCATTGTCGCCGGCCTTCCCATAGATTTTCGGCGATTTGCCCGTGAGGCGTATTGCGTCTCCGGCGCAGATCACGGTGACGCGGTAGGGGGAGCCGGTCAGCGTCTGGCAATCCGTGCAGTGGCAGATCGAGACACGCTCGGGGTCGATATCGGCCTCGTAGGTCACGAAGCCGCAGTGACATTGTCCGTCGATCTTCATGGCGCCCTCCTCTCCGCCTGCTCCCTGTCCTAGGGTCTGTCGGGATTCAGGATTCTCATTCGTGCTTGGCTGTGATTCAAGCTTTGGATGGAACGATTCGTTTTGACTGACGGCCAAT
>NZ_JBEGDB010000220.1:0-13719 GCF_043638955.1 Bradyrhizobium sp. 31Argb
GCGCGAAACTACTTCGCCGTCGTCGCCATTGCCGCCACTCTGCTCTGGATAAGGTAACTGTCCACACGGCCTAGAGGCAATCTCCTCGGGTCGCGCGATCCGCTTCATCGCATGCAGGCCCGCGGCCCAGTCCTTCTGACTTTGATCGCCCGCCATTGCGGTATCCACACCGCCGGGCAACAGCGCGTTGGCCCTGATGCCCATAGCGGCGTAGTCGGCGGCTATCCCCTTCACCAGGCCCATCAGTCCGGCCTTGGAAGCTCCATAGGCCGCCATGCCGGGAATGCCAACGCTGGTGCCGACAAAGCTGGATGTGAAGACGATTGAGCCTCCGCCGCGCGAAAGCATCGCCGGAATCTGACTGCGCGCGCCGAGAAATGCTGCCGTAAGATTAGTCGTCAGGGTGTGCTGCCACTCCTCCGGCGAAATCTCCGCCAGCGGCCTTGCCGGACCGACCGTGCCAGCATTGTTGATGGCGATGTCGAGGCCCCCGAATTCGCTCGTAGCGGCAGCGACGGCCATTTCGTGGGTTTCGGGCAGGCCGACATCGCCGCCGACGATGATCGCACGCCCTCCCTTGCTTCGGATTGTCTGGGCCACCTCGTCAAGTTGAGTTGTGCGCCGCGCGGTCAGGACCATCGCCGCACCTTGCTCGGCAAACATCAGCGCAACCGCCCGACCGATCCCGGAAGACGCGCCCGTGACGATGGCGACTTTATGTTTAAGTAGATTCATATCTCGAACATCTTTCTGCTGTCGTTATGGGCAGCAAGGTATTCAAGCCTCCTTTGGGAGCCACCCGATTCCTGCGTTCGAAAACAAGACGTGTCGATCGGTGTGTGCCGCGCGCGCGTAGAGCGAAAAGCCCGCAGTCAGAGGCGCGGCCCCCAATCCATCGCGACGGCCACGCTATGGCGCCCCCGCGTGAGCGCAACGTACTCGGCCGTGGAGTCGACCATGCCTCCGTCCCCGCCGATGTCCGATCTTGGGGTCCAAATGGACATCACCTGCATCGGGATTGCCTAGATTTGCTCGGTATTGGCGCTCGATTTCATCGAAGCGAATTCTGTGGAATCGCCGTTTTTGGCGATTCCACATTTAAGTGAGTGGCTGGCCTGCTCCGGGGCCTTTCTTTTTCTTTCCGAATGCCCGGTAACGGCCCACTGCGACAAAGTAGCTCGGAAAGTGGTCCACCACGCCGATTGTTTGCAAGCTGGTATGTCGCATACCTTAGGTAGGCGCTAGCCGACAGCCACCGCGCAAACAGCGGTGCACCGTGGGGGCGGTCAGTCCGGCGCGAGAGGCCAAGGGGCGGTCCATCCTTCCCGTGGCTCCTCTCGAGGATCGAGCATTATTCGAAAGAAGCGGATGCCGCGCCTGAACAGCCCTCATACAGTTCCAATCGGCCGCACGATCGCAGCGGGTGATCGATCACCGGAAAGGTGCCGGATGACCCGCAGCACGTGATCGGGATGGGCTGATCGCAAGCCGACAAAGAGCGGCGCGTTAAAGTTCTTAGGGAGGACACCAGATGAAGCATTCCATTCTGCATCTTGCATTGGCGGCCGTCGCAGCGTTGTGCGCGAGCGGTACCGGAGTCTCTGCCGCCTGGGAGCCGGTTCGTCCGGTCGAGTTCATCGTACCCGCCGGCACAGGCGGCGGTGCGGATCAGATGGCGCGCACGATCCAGGGCATCGTGACCAAGCACAATCTGATGAAGCAGCCGATGGTCGTCATCAACAAGGCTGGTGGCGCCGGAGGTGAAGGTTTTCTCGATGTGAAGGGGTCATCGGGCAATCCCCACAAGATCATCATTACACTCTCGAATCTTTTCACGACGCCACTGGCAACGGGGATTCCCTTCAACTGGAAGGATATGACCCCGGTCGCAATGCTGGCGCTCGATGAATTCGTGCTCTGGGTGAATGCCGAGAAATCCTACAACAAGGTCGGCGAATATGTTGACGCCGTAAAGAAGGCGCCGGCCGGCACGTTCAAAATGGGAGGCACCGGCTCGAAGCAGGAGGACCAGATCATCACGGTCGCCGTCGAGAAGGCGATCGATACCAAGTTCACCTACATCCCCTACAAAGGCGGCGGCGAAGTCGCCGTTCAGCTCGTCGGCAACCACGTCGATTCGACCGTCAACAATCCGATCGAAGCGGTAGCGCAATGGCGCGGCGGCAAGCTCCGTCCGCTCTGCGTCTTCGACGCCCAGCCAATGGCCTATGACGAGCCGATCGCCGACGGCAAGGGCTGGAAGGATATTCCAACCTGCAAATCGCAGGGCCTCGATATGGAGTATCTGATGTTGCGTGGCATCTTCATGCCGCCGAAAGCCACCAAGGATCAGATCGAATATTACGTTCGAACTGTTCAAGAAGGTGCGCGCCACGCCTGAATGGCAGGATTTCATGAAGAGCGGCGCATTCAACACCACCTTCCTGACCGGGGCCGACTACGCCAAGTGGGTCGAGGCGGAGCAAAAGCGCCACGAGGTATTGATGAAAGAAGCTGGTTTCCTCGCCTCGGCGAATTGATCCGGCGATATCAACCAAGCACGCACGAGCGTGTCCCCTCGATTGCGAGTCCCGAGCTCACGATTCAGCCTGGAGGCCTTATGACTGCGCGTAGATCAGACGCTGCCGGCCCGGCACACAAGGCAGTGGAAACCGGCATGGCACTGCTGATCGCAGCCTTCGGCATTATCGTGATCATCGGCAGTTCGAAGGCCGGCATCACCTGGGGCGCGGAGGGCCCGCGTGCGGGCTTCTTTCCCTTCTACATTGGAATCTCCATCGTCGCAGCGAGCGCCATCAATCTCTGGAGCGCGCTGCGCGACAATGACGACCGATTGTTCGCGGAGTGGGGACAGCTTCGCCAGGTGATGAGCGTGGTTGTGCCCACCGCGATCTATGTCGGTTCGATGCCCTTTGTCGGGCTCTATGTCGCCTCGATCATTTTCATCGGCTGGTTCATGCGGTGGCTTGGCGGCTACCGATGGCTCCCGACCGTTGCCGTGGCGTTCGGCATGCCCATCATCACCTATCTTGTCTTCGAACGCTGGTTCCTCGTTCCCCTTCCCAAAGGTCCTATCGAGGAATGGCTCGGCCTATAGAAGCCGCATTGTGGTCGGTTCGCTGTTGCAGGACGTATCGAAATGGAAGAACTCGCCAATCTTTTTCACGGCTTCGCCGTAGCCCTGCAGCCCTACAACATGATGCTGATGGTCGTGGGCATCATGCTCGGGGTGATCATTGGCGTGCTTCCCGGGCTCGGTGGCGCAAACGGCGTTGCGATCCTCTTGCCGCTGACCTTCAGCATGCCGCCGACATCGGCGATCATCATGCTGTCCTGCATCTACTGGGGCGCGTTGTTCGGCGGGGCGATCACCTCGATCCTGTTCAACATACCGGGTGAACCCTAGTCGGTGGCGACGACGTTCGATGGCTATCCGATGGCGCAACAGGGCAAGCCTGGCGAAGCGTTGACGGCAGCCTTCACCTCCTCGTTCGTGGGCGCGCTGTTCGCCGTCGCCATGATCACGCTGGTGGCCCCGCTGGTCGCAAGCTTCGCGTTGCGATTTGGTCCTGCGGAAAAATTCGCGGTGTATTTTCTCGCGTTCTGCAGCTTCGTCGGCCTGAGCAAGGAGCCGCCCTTCAAGACCATCGCCGCGATGATGATCGGCTTCGCGCTTGCAGCCGTCGGACTCGATTCGATCACCGGGCAGTTGCGATTGACGTTCGGGATCACCGAATTGCTCAACGGGTTCGATTTTCTGATCGCCGTCATCGGTCTTTTCGGCATCGGCGAGATCCTCCTGACAATGGAGGAAGGATTGAGCTTCCGCGGCGGCAACGCGAAAATCAATCTGCGCGTGGTGCTGCAAACCTGGAAAGAGCTGCCCGCGTACTGGGTGACGTCGTTGCGCTCTTGCCTGATCGGGTGCTGGATGGGTGTCACGCCGGCCGGAGCAACGCCGGCATCCTTCATGAGTTACGGCATCGCCAAGCGGCTCGCTAAGAACGGCAAGAATTTCGGCAAGGGAGAAATCGAGGGCGTGATCGCGCCGGAGACGGCAGCTCACGCCGCCGGGACCTCGGCACTGCTGCCGATGCTGTCGCTCGGAGTGCCCGGCTCTCCGACGGCCGCTGTTCTTCTCGGCGGCCTGTTGATCTGGGGCCTGCAGCCCGGGCCGATGCTGTTCGTCGAGCAAAAGGAATTCGTCTGGGGCCTGATCGCCTCGATGTATCTCGGCAATCTCGCGGGCCTGCTCGTCGTGCTCACCTGCGTACCCATATTCGCCGCTATACTTCGCGTGCCGTTCAGCATCATCGCGCCCCTCATTCTGGTGCTCTGCGCGATCGGCGCCTACTCGGTTCACAACAGCACATTCGACGTGATGCTGATGCTGGTCTTCGGCGTGCTCGGCTATCTGCTCAAGAAGTGCAACTATCCTCTCGCCCCTTTGGTGCTGGCCATTGTGCTCGGCGACAAGGCGGAGGAGGCATTCCGGCAATCGCTGCTCGGGTCGCAAGGTTCGCTCGCGGTGTTTTTCTCAAATGGGCTGGTCAGCACGATCATGGTCCTGGGGCTCGTTGCCCTTTTCTGGTCCGCGATTCAGGAAGGCTACAGCCGGCTGCGAACAGCGGCCGCTTGAGGCGCAGCTTCTTATCGATTCTGGGATATAAAATACCAAAGCTCAAAACGGCTGGGCGATCGGTGTTATCGCACTTCTTGCGTCCGACCTACCCGCTCACATACCTCCTGAATCCGTCAGTCCAAAGCGGGCGCGCCGAGCTCGCTTTCCAAAGGTGACCTTCAGATCACCCGTGATGATTCTTGCGTGAATCCAGTCGCTTCAGAGCATCGATAGAAATCGCGCTGTGGACCATGGTCTTGGGTTCGAAGTGAACCCGTTCGGTTGAACCAAGTTGTTGATTCCGAGTACCGATGCCCGCCTGCGACATTTGCGCGCGGTTCGTACCGACGCTTGAATGTTGGCATATTAGATACCAAGATGGCCGCCGCGCGTCCGGGACATAAGATAACAGGGGCGCGCCTTGGGAGGACCTATGACAGAGATGGTGCAGGCTACGGCTCCGCCAGCGGCCCGTGTCAGCGATACCTTTCGCTGGACACAACTTGCGATCGGCGTCGCGGCGATGGTGATGATCGCCAACTATCAATACGGTTGGACATTCTTCGTCCCCGACATTCAGAAAAAATTCGGTTGGGATCGCGCCTCTATCCAGTGGGCCTTCACCCTTTTCGTTTTGTTTGAGACATGGCTGGTGCCGATTGAAGGCTGGTTCGTCGACAAATACGGCCCGCGCATCGTGGTTCTCATCGGCGGCATCCTCTGCGCCATCGGCTGGGCCATCAATGCCCAGGCGACCTCGCTCAACGGCTACTATCTCGGCATGATCATCGCGGGCATCGGCGCCGGCGGCGTGTACGGCACCTGCGTCGGCAACGCGCTGAAATGGTTTCCCGACAAGCGCGGTCTGGCGGCTGGCATCACCGCGGCTGGCTTCGGCGCAGGCTCGGCGCTGACGGTCGCGCCGATCCAGGCGATGATCAAGGACTCCGGCTTCCAGACCACCTTCCTCTATTTCGGTCTCGGCCAGGGCATCATCATCGTGCTGCTCTCCTTCTTCCTGCTCGCGCCGAAGTCCGGACAGGTTCCGATGGTCGCGCAGAACGCCAATCTGGTTCAGAGCCGGCGCAACTATCAGCCGACGGAAGTGCTGCGGCAACCGATCTTCTGGCTGATGTACTTCATGTTCGTGATCGTCGGCGCCGGCGGCCTGATGGTGACGGCGAACCTGAAGCCGATCGCCGTAGACTGGAAGATCGACAGTGTCCCGGTGACCCTGATCGGCATGACGATGACCGCCGTGACCTTCGCCGCCACCATCGACCGTGTCCTCAACGGCCTGACGGCTGTTCTTCGGCTGGATCTCCGACAATATCGGCCGCGAGAACACGATGTTCATCGCCTTCGGCATGGAGGGCATCGGCATCTGGGCGCTCTACATGTTCGGCCACGATCCGATCTGGTTCGTGATCCTGTCGGGCTTCGTGTTCTTCGCCTGGGGTGAGATCTACTCGCTGTTCCCCTCCACCTGCACCGACACCTTCGGCCCGAAATTCGCGACCACCAATGCCGGCCTGCTCTACACCGCCAAGGGCACGGCCGCGCTGCTGGTGCCGATTGCGAACTACATGCAGCAGACCGCAGGCAATTGGGACAATGTCTTTCTCATCACCGCGGGCGCCAACATCCTGGCATCGCTGCTCGCCATCCTGGCGCTGAAACCGTGGCGCAAGGTCGTGGTGGAAAAATCGGGCGCGTCGTAGATCGCGCAACGCAGTTGGCATGAAGCGCCCGGCCCACAGCCGGGCGCTTTTTTTCTGCTGCGCTTCCAATTTTTCGAAATCGCCGTGACCGGCGAGCTGCGGCATGGCCTATGCCGCACTGCAGCACAAGTTCGGCTTGCATTGTGGGATATAGTATACCAACATCCGCCCGGTGCTTGCGACGATAAGTCACAAACTCGCGACAGAAGGCCGCAACCGCAAGCACGCGCTCGGGAGGACTTGATGGTTTTAAGCAACGCCGCCACCGCACCCTCAACACCTTCGTCCAACGGCTTCCGCTGGTTTCAGCTCGTCATCGGCATCGTCTGCATGGCGATGATCGCCAACCTGCAATACGGCTGGACGCTGTTCGTCGATCCGATCGACGCGAAGCATCATTGGGGCCGTGCGGGCATCCAGCTCGCCTTCACGATCTTCGTGGTGACCGAGACCTGGCTCGTCCCCGTCGAAGCCTGGTTCGTCGACAAATACGGGCCGAGCATGGTGATCATGTTCGGCGGCGTGATGATCGCGCTGTCCTGGGTCCTCAATTCCTATGCGGATTCGCTGGCGCTGCTTTATACCGCCGCCGTGATCGGCGGCATGGGCGCCGGCGCGGTCTACGGCACCTGCGTCGGCAATGCGCTGAAATGGTTTCCGGACCGCCGAGGACTTGCTGCGGGCGCGACCGCCGCCGGCTTCGGCGCGGGTTCCGCGCTCACCGTGGTGCCGATCGCAAGCATGATCGCCGCAAGCGGCTACCAGACAGCCTTCTTCGACTTCGGCATCGGGCAAGGCCTGATCGTATTCCTGCTCGCCTTCTTCATTCGCCCGCCGTCTGTCGCGATACCTCCGAAAAAGAAGCAGCTCAATTTGCCGCAGACCAAGATTGATTTCACCCCGCCGCAGGTGCTGCGCAGCCCGATCTTCTGGGTGATGTATCTGGTGTTCGTGATGGTCGCCGCCGGCGGCCTGATGACCGCCGCGCAGATCGCGCCGATCGCCGATGACTTCCAGATCGCCAAGACGCCGGTCTCGCTCGCCGGCATCCAGATGGCGGCGCTGACATTTGCGATCTCGCTCGATCGCATCTTCGACGGATTCGGCCGGCCGATGTTCGGCTGGATCTCCGACAATATCGGCCGCGAGTACACGATGTTCATCGCTTTCGGCACGGCGGCGCTGATGCTGTTGACGCTGTCGACCTATGGCGCCCATCCGGTCGTGTTCGTGCTCGCGACCGCGGTCTATTTCGGCGTGTTCGGCGAGATCTACAGCCTGTTTCCAGCCACCAGCGGCGACACCTTCGGTGTGAAGTACGCCGCCACCAACAACGGCATGCTGTACACGGCGAAGGGCACCGCCTCGCTGCTGGTGCCGCTCGCCAGTATCCTCGCCAAGAATTTCGGCTGGCACGCCGTGTTCGTGATCGGCGTAGCTCTCAACGCGACGGCGGCGCTGATGGCGCTGTTCGTGATCAAGCCGATGCGACGCGCCTTCATCCTGGGCAACGAGACAGCGGCGGCACAGGCAACCGCGCGCAGCGTCACCACAGCATGAGCGCAGACGTTGTGACGGGCGAAGGCGCACTTCGGTGCGCCTTTTCTTTTTGCCCAGAATAAAAGGCATACAAAATACAACGAGATAGATCGATCAGACGCCATCGCCCGTAGGATCGAAAGTGTCAGCGCTACTTACTGTTTTTACTGCATTTTTCTCTATGTATCCACCTCTGCTGCGTTGACAATTGGCATTTTGTATACCAAACTTGCAATCGTAAACGAACCCAAGGAGGTTGCCATGCAAGTCGGAGATATTCTGCGCAAGAAAGCCGCCCGTGTCGCAACGGTTCGCATGAACGAGACGGTGGCGATCGCCGCGCAACTGATGCGTTCGGGAAATATCAGCGCGCTGGTGGTCAAGGATGTCGTCCGCACCGAGGGCAACACGGCGGTGGGCATGTTCACCGAGCACGACGTGGTGCGCGCCATCGCCGAGCATGGCGCGGCGGGCGCCAACATGCGCGTGTCGCATTTCATCTCGGTGCAGCAACTCGTATCCTGCAGCTCGCGCGACACGCTCGAGCATGTCCGCCACCTCATGAACAAGCACCACATTCGCCACGTGCCTGTCATCGACAATTACAGCCTGATCGGCGTCATCAGCATCCGCGACATCGCAGCCGCATTCGACGAGCAGGTGATGGCCGCGCAGGAAGCCATTCCGGCCTGAAAACACCTCAGCGTCAGCGCGCCGGTCTGAGACGTCCTCGGCACCGGCGCACGACCAGCGCTGAAACATCAACCCCGCCTCTTTTGCGAAGCATCCCATGAAGATTTGCATTTACGGCGCCGGCGCGATCGGCGGCTATCTCGGCGTGCAGCTTGCGCGCGCGGGCGCAGATGTGAGCCTGGTCGCACGCGGCGCCCATCTCGCAGCCATGAAGGCAAACGGGCTGAAGCTCTTGATCGGCGATGAAGAGCGCATCGTGCATCCCCGCTGCACCGACGATGCGGCCGAACTCGGCGCGCAGGATTTCGTCATCATCTGCCTGAAGGCGCATTCGATCACCGGCGTGCTCGAACGGATGCAACCGTTGCTTGGCCCGCACACGCGTATCGTCACCGCCGTCAACGGCATCCCCTATTGGTATTTCCACAAACACGGCGGCGCCCATCAGGGTTCGACGCTGGAGACCATCGATCCCGGCGGCCGGCAGTGGCGTGAGCTTGGCCCCGAGCGCGCGATCGGCTGCATCGTCTATCCCGCCACCGAGATCGAGGCGCCTGGTGTCATCCGCCACGTCTATGGCGACCGCTTTCCGCTCGGCGAGCCCTCCGGCGAGATCACCGAGGACGTGCAGCGTCTGTCTGATGTCTTCACCAAGGCGGGCATGCAGGCGCCCGTGCTCGAGCGCATCCGCGACGAGATCTGGCTCAAGCTGTGGGGCAATGTCTGCTTCAACCCGATCAGCGCCCTCACCCATGCGACCCTGGACGTGATCTGCTCCGATCCCGCCACGCGCGCGCTCTCGAAGGCGATCATGCTGGAAGCGCAGACGATCGCCGAAACCTTCGGCATCAAATTCCGTGTCGACGTCGAACGCCGCATCGAAGGCGCGCGCAAGGTCGGCGCCCACAAGACCTCGATGTTGCAGGACCTCGAGCGCAGCCGCCCGATGGAGATCGATCCGCTGGTCACCGTGGTGCAGGAAATGGGACGCCTGACCGGGATTCCGACGCCGTCGCTGGATGCGATGCTGGCGCTCGCTGCCCAGCGCGCCCGGATCGCTGGGCTCTACGATGGAACGGTGCTTCCATCGCCGGAAGCGAAAGTTGCGGCGGTCACGTGATGCTGCAGCGTAACGTGACCCATTGGCTTCGCTTCCGCCGCCAGGGTGAGACCGGCTTCGGCGTGTTGACGCCATCCGGCATCGCTGTACATGACGGCGAGATGTTCGGCACCTCCAGGCCGAACGGACGAATACTCGTGCTGGAGGACGTCGAGATGCTCGCCCCCTCCGAGCCGACCAAGATTGTCGCGCTCTGGAATAATTTCCACGCGCTCGCCGCCAAGCTGCAGCAGCCTGAGCCGGCCGAGCCGCTCTATCTGCTGAAAGCGACCACCAGCGTCACCGCGCCGGGTGCCGTGATCGAACGCCCCCTCTCCTATGACGGCAAGACCACCTATGAGGGCGAGCTCGGCATCGTCATCGGAAAGCCCTGCACCAACGTCTCTCCTGATGAAGCCGACGACTTCATCTTCGGCTACACCTGTGTCAACGACGTCACCGCCAACGACATCCTCAACCGCGACAAGACGTTTGCGCAATGGGCCCGCGCCAAGGGCTTTGACGGCTACGGCCCGTTTGGCCCCGTCATCACCGCAGGGATCGACCCGGGAAGCCTTGTCGTGCGCACCATTCTCAACGGCGCCGAGCGTCAGAACTACCCGATATCAGACATGATCTTCAGCGCGCAGGAGCTCGTCAGCAAGATCTCGCACGACATGACCCTCTTGCCCGGCGATCTCATCGCCTGCGGCACATCGGTCGGCGTCGGCGTCATGAAGGAGCCAGTCAACACCGTGACGGTGGCGATCGACGGCATCGGCGAGCTCACGAACGAATTCAGGCAGTAGGCGACGTCACCTGAAGCCAGTGGCGTGAACCCCTTAATTCGGGGACTTTGGGTCGATCCGACTTGTTCCGCCTTGCGGAAACAACGCGGCGCTTTTGCATGATGGCGTTGCCCTGACCATCACCCGCCCCCGTGGACTTTTGCAGGGGGCGACGGCATCCTGCTGCCCGAATTCTCGATAAACAACGCGCGACCGTCCGCGCCGGGGAAACAGAGGGCAGTAATGATCAAGACACGCTTCACCGAGCTTTTCGGCGTCGAGCACCCGATCGTGCAGGGCGGCATGCAATGGGTCGGGCGCGCGGAACTCGTCGCGGCCGTCGCCAATGCCGGGGCGCTCGGCATGATCACGGCGCTGACGCAGCCGACACCGGATGATCTGCGCAAGGAAATCGCGCGCTGCCGCGAGATGACGGACAAGCCGTTTGGCGTGAACCTGACCATCCTGCCTGCGATCAAACCGCCGCCTTACGCCGAATACCGCCAGGTCATTATCGAGAGCGGCATCAAGATCGTCGAGACCGCGGGCAACAAGCCCCAGGAACACGTCGACCAGTTCAAGAAGCACGGCGTCAAGGTCGTGCATAAATGCACCAGCGTCCGTCACGCATTGTCGGCGGAGCGCATGGGCGTGGACGCGATCTCGATCGACGGCTTCGAATGCGCTGGTCATCCCGGCGAGGACGACACCCCCGGCCTGATCCTGATCCCCTGCGCCGCTGACAAGGTGAAGATCCCGATGATCGCCTCCGGCGGCTTTGGCGACGGCCGCGGCTTGGCGGCCGCGCTGGCGCTCGGCGCCGACGGTATCAACATGGGCACACGCTTCATGTGCACCAAGGAGAGCCCGATCCATCAGCTCGTCAAGGAACGCATCGTCGCCAATGACGAGCGCGAGACCGAGCTGATCTTCCGCACCATGCGCAACACCTCCCGCGTCGCCAGGAACGCGGTCTCCACCAAGGTAGTCGCGATGGAGAAGGAAGGCGCGAAATTCGAGGACGTGCGCGAACTCGTCGCCGGCGCCCGCGGCAAGATGGTCTATGCCACCGGCGATGCCGACGAAGGCATCTGGTCGGCCGGCCAGGTGCAGGGCCTGATCCACGACATCCCGACCTGCGCCGAACTGGTATCGCGGATCGTACGCGATGCGGAGGCGATCATCCGCAGCCGCCTCGAGGGCATGATTTCGGGGGCGCAGCGCCAGGCTGCCGAATAAAGCGGCCTTGCGCCCAACCAAAGAGAAGAGCCGATGAAAGCCTATGTCTATGGCGCCAATGGCGCTGAGATTACCGGCGTCGCAAAGCCAACGCCGAAGGGCACGCAGGTGCTGGTCAAGGTCCATGCCTGCGGCCTCAACCGCGCCGATCTCGGCATGACCAAGGGCCATGCCCATGGCAGCGCGGGAGGCGTCGGCGCCGTGCTCGGCATGGAATGGGCCGGCGAGGTCGCCGAGCTCGGACCTGACGCCAAGGGCGTCAAGGTCGGCGACAAGATCATGGGTTCCGGCGGCGCCGCCTTTGCCGAATACACGCTTGCCGATCACGGCCGGCTGTTCCGTGCGCCCTCGAACATGAATTTCGAGGAGGCGGCCACCCTGCCCGTCGCGCTCGCGACCATGCACAACGCCGTCGTCACCAACGGCGCGCTGCAGCCCGGCCAGACCGTGCTGATCCAGGGCGCAAGTTCCGGCGTCGGGTTGATGGCCATGCAGATCGCGAAACTCAAGGGCGCCAAGCTCGTGATCGGTTCCTCGACGGACGCGATGCGGCGCGGCCGGCTGAAGGATTTCGGCGCCGACCTCGCGATCGATTCCAGCGACGCCGGCTGGGTCGACCAGGTGCTGAAGGCAACCGGCGGCGAAGGCGTCGACCTCATCGTCGACCAGGTCTCCGGCAAGACCGCCAACCAGAACCTCGCTGCGACCAAGGTCAAGGGCCGCATCGTCAATGTCGGCCGGCTCGGCGGCACCCATGCCGATTTCAACTTCGACCTGCACGCGGCGCGCCGCATCCACTATATCGGCGTCACCTTCCGCACCCGCACCATCGAGGAGATCCGCGAGATCTTCGACGAGGTCCGCAAGGACATCTGGGGCGCGGTGGAGTCGCGCAAGCTGCAACTGCCGATCGATCGCGTCTACAAGTTCGACGAGATCGGCAAGGCGTTCGAGCACATGGAAGCCAACAAGCACTTAGGCAAGATCGTGGTGACGCTGTAAGTGCGGTCGTAGGGTGGGCAAAGCGCACCGTGCCCACCTTCGCTTGCACCGAACGTGGATGGTGGGCACGCTTCGCTTTGCCTACCCTACGCCATGCGGCTCAGATTGCCCTTCCCGCTATGGTGGCCTGATAGCCATGGATCTGCCTGGCCGTCGTAATCGCCGCAAAAATCGCTGCCAGAACGAATGCTATGGAAAAGGCGAAGAAAACAAAACGTGGCGTCATTGAGTGGGCTCCCTTTCAGGACCCCCCGCGCCATATCTAACGTGAATTCCGAGGCCTTCAAGGCGCGCACGGGCGGTCCACTTAGAATGCCGCAGACTGAAGGGCCACGCCTGTCGCGAAGGCAGAGCGTCGGCTTCTCTCAAACGGCGTGGGTGGTCACGCCATGTGCTTGGCCGTTTGCCCTTGGGTGAGCTGTGTTCCAGTCGGGCGATGGAGTTGTCAGTGCGATTTGTGACGACGCCTTACGAGACGATAGACGCCATACCCGACTGCAATAAGAGCAAGAGGAAGCCCAGCGCCAGCGACAGGTCCCGGAGCGCCATGGACGCTGCCAGGAGCGCCATGGACGCCACTGTCGGTCCAGTTGGTCGGGCTGCCATCTCCGTGGAGAACGTAACCGGTGGTCGCGATCCCTAACACAGCCAGTCCACCAAGAGCGCTTTTGAGAGACCACAAGCGCATGAATTTCCACATCCAAAACATGACTATTAATCTCCTCGCCCGCGATTTGATTAATTATTAACGTTTCGTGATAATAATAGCAATATTAAATCGTCATAATAATATCAATATTAAATCCGCTGTGCAGCCGTGATATTGCAAAGCAACACAGCCTCTAATTGATCAGTGGCTGACCGCTCGCCCCTCAGCCCGATGGTCGGGGCGACGCCTAGGCGCAAATCCCCGATTTTGCGCTAGTGGTCTATCACAGTGATTTTGACTCTTTGGGGGTGGCTGGATAGGCGCGGCCGAGTTTGGCGCGAGCTTTG
>NZ_JBEGDB010000221.1:0-13631 GCF_043638955.1 Bradyrhizobium sp. 31Argb
ACCCCATGGGGTCAGTCCGCTGACCCCGCAAACCTCTCACAGAGGCGCTCTTACACAAAACTTCTGACACTCCCCGTCGCTTCAGCGGTTGGATGCCTCGCGCATACGCAGGACTCGCTATCGCGGCTGCTCGCATTTCTTGCCGACAAGCGCCTTCTATTGGTTCTCGATAGCTGCGAGCATGTGATTGAGGCTGTCGCCATCCTGGCGGAGGGCGTGTTCCGCCAAGCGCCGCTCATCCACATCATCGCGACCAGCCGCGAATCCCTCCGCGTTGAAGGCGAGAACGTTCATCCGCTTCGCTCTCTCGACAGTCCAACGAGCGGGACGGCGCTGACCGCGGCCAAGGCACTGGCCTCTCCTGCTGTACGGCTCTTCATGGACCGGGCCGCCGCCGGCGGATATCGGGACGAGCTCACCGACGAGGACGCGCCCATCGTCGCCGATATTTGTCGCCAGCTTGACGGGATGCCGCTGGCGATCGAGCTGACGGCCAGCAGGGCGAGCACTTACGGCATCGGCGGACTGGCAGAGCTGATCGGCGACCGCTTGATGCTGCTTTGGCAGGGGCGGCGCAGTGTGCCACGGCACCAGACGCTGCAGGCCATGCTCGACTGGACCTACGATCTCCTGTCGGATCGCGAGAAAGCGATCTTGTGCGCGCTATCCGTCTTTGTCGGTGCGTTTACGATGGAAATGGCGCAAGCCGTCGTGGCAGAAGCGGACCGCGATGAGCTGCAGTTTGCAACCATCGCAAGCCTGGTCGACAAGTCGTTGATCTCGGTCTCGCTGACGGGAGACGCAAGCTGGTATCGGCTGCTTGATACGACGCGGGCATATGCCGCGGTCAGGTTGAAGGAGCTGGGGGCAGCGAACGCAACTGCAAGACGACATGCACTCTACTACGCCGAACGCCTCGCGGGACTCCGGGGCAGCACGCTGCGGGATCGCGATCTAACGCCTTACTCGCGACAGATAGGTGACATCAGAGCCGCACTCGAGTGGAGTTTTTCGCCGTCAGGCGACAGGTCGGTTGGTGTGGCGTTGGGCGCCGGCGCGGTGCCCCTGTTCCTTGGAATGTCGATGCTGAGCGAATGTCGCTGGTGGTGCCTGCAAACGATAGATGCACTGTCAGAGGAGGATCGCGGAACAAAGCTCGAACTGAGGCTCCAACTGCCATTGGCGACATCATCGATCCACGCTCATAGTGACAGCGTGGAGGTGGGGACGGCACTGGAGCGGGGACTGAGCCTTGCCGATTCCATGGGCGATGCCGACTACCAGTTGGAATTTCTGGCCGGTCTTAATCTTTATCGCGCTCGGCTCGCGGATTCTGGCGGCTCGTTGGCGGTAGCGCAACGTTACGCTGCCATAGCCAGGGAATTGGGCCGGCCGCGGGAAGTCGTGATGGCCGAGTGGATGCTTGGCGCGAGTTATCATCTGGTAGGAGAGCAGGCCGCTGCCCAGCAAAGCTATAAAAGAGGCTTCGAGCACGCAGCGGCTGCCGGCGTGAGCGAGCTGCATTCCTTCGGATACGATCATCAGGTGCGAGCGTTTGTCGGTTACGCGCGGACATTGTGGGACTGCGGCCTTCCGGATCAGGCGGCTCAATTTGCATATAGAGCTATCGAGGTCGCCGAAAGGAAAGAGCATCCTGTCTCGCTTTGCATCTGCCTAGTCTTTGTCGCGCCAGTGTTTCTGTGGCGGGGAGATCGGCAGATCGCGGAAGAGCTCGTAGAACGACTCATTACCTACGCTGGCAGGTACTCGCTCGCCATGTACAGGGCCGGCGGCCTGGGCTTGCGAGGAGCGCTTATGCTGGAGAGAGGGGATACAGAGCCTGGCATCAAGACCCTGCGTGAAGCTCTGTCCACCTTGCGAACCGAGCAGCGAAACATCCTCTTGCCATCCAATTCGCGCGCCTTGGCCGAAGGTCTCGCCCGCACCGGCAACTCGGCAGAAGCCACCAGCATCATCGATGCGGCCGTAGCCAACGCATTGCGCGGCTCCGGAACCTTCGAAC
Source organism: Bradyrhizobium sp. 31Argb (assembly GCF_043638955.1). NCBI lineage: Bacteria > Pseudomonadati > Pseudomonadota > Alphaproteobacteria > Hyphomicrobiales > Nitrobacteraceae > Bradyrhizobium > Bradyrhizobium sp. 31Argb. The sequence continues at coordinate 2,024 of NZ_JBEGDB010000221.1, forward strand.
TGCCCGATTTGCTGCGGGCTCGCGCGACGGTGCTGCTCGCGGCGTCACCAGCGAACTGGCCGGCGGCGGAGGCATCGCTCAAGGACTCGCTCGACTGCGCCAGGCAACAGCACGCTCTTGGATGGGAGCTGCGTTCCGCGATGGCATTGGCGCGCCTGTGGATGGAGCATGGGCGCGTGGACGAAGCACGATCGCTGCTGGGCGACGTGTACGGACAATTTACGGAAGGATTCGAAACCGCTGACCTGAAAGAGGCGGAGCGTCAGCTTCGCGTTGCCGGAGATCTGACGTCATATCCTTGACGTAGTTCGTTCTCGGGGACCAGCCACGTACGATGCTGCGGTGCACCATCATCGCCAGACGTGAGTTTTACAGTTTCTTACACCAATAAACTCGTAGCCAGTCCGGTGCTGCTCCACTCTGCGTTCCTGTCGTCCGCGGAGCAACGACCATGTCACCACGCTTCCCCTTGCCACCCTTCACTTGGGACACCGCGATAGCGAAGGTCCGAGCTATCGAGGACTGCTGGAATGGCCGCGAGCCCGTTCGGGTGGCACTGGACTACACGGTCGACAGCTTCTGGCGAGATCACCTCGAATTTTTCTCCGGACGCGCCGCCATCGAGGCGTTTTTGGCGCGCAAGTGGGCAAAGCAGTTCGAGTACCGGCTGATCAATGAAGTGTGGGCCTTTGCCGACAATCGGATCGCGGCGCGGTCTGCCTATGAATACTGCGACAGCGAAGGAAACTGGTTCAGGGCCTATGGAAACGAGAACTGGGAGCTCGATCCGGATGGGCTGATACGCCGGCGTATCGCCAGTATCAGCGAGCAGCCGATCGCTGAGGCCGACCGGATGTTCCTGTGGCAGTTGGGACGCAGGCCCAATGACCACCCTGAGCTCAGCGATTTCGACTTTTGAGGCGCTTGGAGCGCAGCTTTCTGACAACAGGCGGATCCTGCTCGTTCTCCTCCCCGCCTGAGATTGGATCCGCCGAGCTAAAGCCGAAGCAATCATCTGAGTGGTCCAGCGATGACGACACAGTTCAACCGGCTTGATCTGAACCTCTTGCGCGTCTTCGACGCTGTCATGGAGGAACGAAGCGTGTTACGCGCGGGTCAAAGGATTTGCCTTAGTCAGTCGGCCGTCAGTCACGCTCTCGCTCGGTTGCGGGAAATGCTGGGCGACGAATTGTTTGTCCGCACGGCCGCTGGAATGCAGCCGACTGCGCGTGCGCTTGCCATGGCGCCATTGATCCGGGAAGCATGGAAATCACTGGAAACGGCGATCGGCCCGCCGAGATTCGAGCCCGGCAGATCGGCCAGGCGGTTCACGATCGCGGTGAGCGATTTTGTGACCATGGTTATGGTGCCTGATCTCCTCCGCTTGTTGACGCAAGAGGCGCCGTTTGTCGACCTCGTGATCCGTCCGGACTGTCGGATCGACCTGACCGAGCAGATCGATCTCGGACTGATCGACGCCGCAATCGGAACTTTCCCGGACGTTCCTGCACGCTTCCGGTCGAGCTCGCTGTTCGCGTATGACGATGTTCTCATCGCCCATTCTTCGCGGAAGCTTGGCAGGCTGTCGCTCGAAGCGTTGTCCGGCCTATCCATCGCCGCGGTGTCGCTGCACGGCGAGCACGAAGGGCTCGTGAACGGCTTCGTATCCGAACGTGGGTTGGCTCGCCGGTCCGAAATGTACGATCGAGCGGCGCTCGAACAGGCCTTCGCCGGATCGCAGCGAGGTCCGCGTATCGCGATTTCGCTGTCGCACTTTCTCGCGCTGCACGCTCTGCTCGAGGATACCGAGCTCGCCGCGATCGTACCGCGGCCACTCGCGAGGTCATTGGCCCGCATCCATCCCTTATCGACGTACGAGCTGCCCTACAAGACGAACTTGGCGGACGTTGGCGTTCTCTGGCATGAACGCAATACGAACGATGCGCCGCAGCAGTGGCTGCGCGAGGTGCTGAGGCGGGCAACCGGGTCGCTGCGCGCAACTCCTGCTTGTTTCCCATCAGCCGCCATGCGTCCATCCCCTCCGGCGACGTCGATTGCGCGCTTTGTTGCACCGATATCATCGCGCGCCGGCGAAGTAGCAGGGGCATGAATGCAGACGGAACTGCCCTTCCCACGAGGCCGGCATGATCGGAATCCTGAGCTCTTCGGTCGTGCGCCTGAGGATTTTGCGCGGTCAATCACGGGAAGGTCGCCCTCGAGTCGCTCGTGCTAGCATCATGGTGGCGTTGTCGCCGCAACGTTACACGTGTCGCCGAAGCGTCACATGCGCGTCGTCAGCCAAGCCCGATAATCGCTGCGTCGTTTCCGACCAAAACTCGCGCTGATTGCGCAGCGAAAATGGGGCGTCCATATGAACTTGAAGAGTTTTCTCTCCTTGATATTGGCAATGTCGCTCGCTGCATCGCTGACCGGCGTTGCCGCGCCGGCGCACGCCGATAACGACGGCGGCAACCGCGACCACGGCGACAACCGCGACCATGATCATGATGGCGATCAGGACGGGAACCATCATGGCCGTAAGTCGCCGCGAGTGGTGGTGATCTCGCTCGACGGCGCCAAGCCCGATTTCATCCGGCAGTTCATCGACGAGGGCGTGCTGCCGCGTGACGGCGGCCTGGCGCGGCTGAGCCGCCGCGGCGCGGTGGCGGAGCAGAACGTGACGGCGTCGCCGTCGCTCACCGCGGTGTCGCACATCGAAATCGCCACCGGCTCGACGGCGGTCCACAACGACATCCCGTCGAACACCTTCCAGGCGATCGTCGGGCCGATCTCATCGAGCATCAGCGGATTTGCGGCGCCGATCGGCGGCTATCGCGAGAGCCCGCTCGGGCCTTCGCCGCGCCCGACAGCGTTACCGCTGTGGGTGCAGTTGCGCCAACAGGGCAAGAAGGTGGTCACCGCGACGTGGCCGGGCGGCGACGGCGCCGACATCTCCATCAACAACACGGTGGTGCAGCCGGCCCAGCCGATCCGCGTCACCGACTTCACCGTGCCGTTCGGGGCATTCGGCGGCATCGGGGCCCAGGGCTTCTCGCTGTCCCGGGGGGACTTCACGTCCGATCCGGCTGTTGTCACGGCGCTCCAGGCGGCCGGCCACTTCTCGTTCAGCCCGGTGCTGGTGACCTCGGCGCCGGTCGAGACATTCTCGTGCTCCTCGGCGTCGACTGCGACCTGCACCAATGCGGCGACGCTCGACGTCAAGTATGCGATCCGCGTGGCGGCGCTCGACACTACCAATGACCGCAAGGTGAACTACGACACCCTGGTGTTCTTCGACACGGCCCGCGGCATCACGGCAGGACCGTTCCACGCCCCGTCGACCGGACCGGCCTACGTCAAGCTCGGCGGCGAGAATGCGCCGTTCTTCTTCGAAGGCAGCGGGGCCAAGGTCGGCGCCGCGTACTTCGTCTCGGCGCTGGCGCCCGATCTTTCGGTCGTGCGTTTCGCCCGCTACGGTGCCAACTTCATCCCGCGCAACGCGGCGGTGCTGGCCGATGTCGACGACATCAACAACAATGTCGGGTTCTGGCGTCCGCAGGCTGACTTCCGCATTCCGGAGCGGCTGAGCTCGGGCTTCACCAACTTCCCCAACCTCGAGATCGAGACGATGTTCGAGGACATGGTGAAGACCTTCGTGCGCTACCAGGCGAACATTGGCGAGCGCGCGATCCGGAACCATCCCGACGCCGACCTGGTGATGATCTATATCGAGCAGCCCGACGGCTCCGAGCATCAGTTCCTGCTCACCGACCGCCGCCAGGGCACCAACCCGACCGACCCGAACTCGATCGGCCCCAACCAGGATCCGGCCAAGGTCGCGCGGTACGCTTCGTATATCCGCTTCGCCTATCAGACGGCCGACAAGGCGGTGAAGCAGATCGCCGATGCGGCGGGCCGTGACAGCAATGTCATCGTGGTGTCGGACCACGGCTTCGCGCCGTTCCACACCTCGGTCAGCCTGACCAACATCCTGCGCAATGCCGGCATCGACACCACCAAGATCGCGATCCGCACCTCAGGTCCGGCGGCCAACATCTACGTCAACCTGCAGAACCGCGAGTTGGGCGGCACCGTCGATCTGGCGGCCTACAAGGCGCTGGTAACGCAGATCACCGACGCGGTGAAGAACGCGGCCGATCCCAACCCGAAGTTCAACTTTTCGCTCAAGGACGGGCGGATCTTCACCGTGGTCGAGACCCGGCCGCTGCAGTGCGAGGAAGGGACCGGGGAGTGCACCAGCAAGACCATCGGCCAGGATTTCGGCGATGTGTTCGCGCTGATGGCCCCGGGCTACAACTTCGACGGCATCCAGAACCCCGGCGTCGCCCGCCTCGGCGATGCGCCGTTCAATGCGGCAACGACCATGCTGTCGATGCCGAACTTCTACGGCGCCCATGGCCACGATCCCGAGCTGCCGGTGATGAGCGCGACCTTCATCGCCGCCGGCCCGCAGATCCGCAAGGACGCCACGATCCGCCGCATGCGCAACACCGACGTGGCGCCGACCGTCATGCAGATCCTGGGAGTCACGCCCCACCGCGTCGACGGCGAGGTGCTGCGCGAGATCCTGCGCTGAAAACCGGCGCGCGATCCTCAAACTCGTCCGATGGGCGCCGACCAGCGCCCATCGGAACTGGCCTCGTTGTGCAGCTCAGCCGTTTCTCCGAGGCCCTGCTCCATACGCGTGGAAGCGGGTTCCTCGTTGCTGCACGTCCTGGCTTCTCTTTGCCAATTTTTTGGCCGCTCGCCTACAATCGCAATCGTTTCCCGGCGGACTGAAACAGCTCTGTAATGCGGCCGGTTCAGTTTTTACGGCAGAAGATTGGTAGCGGGACAGCAGTTCAATGAGAATCGCTCTATCGCCCTGACGTGCCAAGGGCCAACCCGACCGATAGATCGGCCTTCCTCGTTCCCGCGGAGCCGTGGACCTGCGGGGCCAACTCCAGCGATGTCGAGCGCCCAGTCTGAGGACGCTGCATTGGGCCGTAGGGTTCAATGGTTCGTGAGGCTGTTGAATGTTACCCGTGCCGCCATAGGCTCACCCGCCGCCAGTCTTCTCGTCGCTCTGCCATCCCTGGCATCGACATGGGCCAACCTGTTTTCACGGCCGTGGGTGCCACTTCTCCGCGACGAACTGGTCAATGAAGGCTCGGAATAGCGCCACCGCTTGATGGCGTTATTTCCGATTGCAGTTCGGAGAACTCTTCATGCAATGGCGCTTGTCGGTGGACTGGGCACGGTCGGTCTGATGCCACCGATCATGCGTAGGAAAAGGTCGAAATGAGCAGCCTGTTATCACGCTTATTCGCGCTGGTGGCAGTCGCAATACTGCCGGCAATCGCGATACAGGCGTACAATGAAATCGACCTGCGTCGCACGCGCCAAGTTGAAGTACAGGACGAGGTATTGGGGCTCGCCAAGCTCGCCGCCGCTGAGCAGCAGCAGATCGTCCTGGGAGTTCGTCAGGCTATGACTGCGCTTTCGGAGCTTCCGGCGATAAAGGAGAAGGACGTCCAAGGATGCAACGCTTACCTTTCCAGGATCAAGCAACGATACCCGGAGTTCATCGTCTTTATCGTGGTCGACATCAATGGCAACTCCTTCTGCGACTCAACCAGAGAGCATAAGCCATCTACCGCCGCTGGACGTGCCTACTTCGCCAGCGTCGTAAAAACCGGACAATTCACGGTCGGAGAGTTCGCAGTCGGCCGAACCACCGGTCGCAACGTCCTCCAGTTTGCGCTGCCATTCTACGACGATCAGGACCGCATGGGCGGCATCGTCGTAGCGGCTCTCAGCCTCGATTGGCTTGCTGACTACATCGCGAAAAAGGGCGTTCCCACGGGAGCCGCGCTTGCCATCACGGACCGCAACGGCATCTGTCTCGCTCGCTATCCTGACAATGCCCTGTTCGTCGGCAAGAAGCTGCCCGCCGGGAAGGATCCGACGCTCTCCAACGGGACTGTAGAGGATATGGTCAACATTGACGGCGTGCGAAGAATTGTCGGATTCGCCGCTGTGGGGGAAGATCTTCTTGTCAGCTACGGCCTTGGCAAGGCCCAGACTTTCACCAAGATCGAACATCGCACGCAGCGCGACGTGTTGTTCATCTTCATGGGCGCCCTGGTCGTTTTGATCCTGACGGCGTGGGGCGCCCAACGGTTCATCCAGCGCCCGTTTGCACAATTGGTTGACGCTGCGAACCGATGGCGGCTCGGCGAATTCGGCCGGCGTCTGGACATCCCGGGCAATTCGGAAATCGCACGGGTCGCCAGGGCATTCAACGCCATGGCCGATGCGCTGAAGCACCGTGAGCACGAATTGTCCGAAGCGAGGGAGCAGTTCCATCAGAGCCAGGAGATGGAGAGCGTCGGTCAGCTCACCGGCGGCGTCGCGCACGACTTCAACAACCTGCTCACGGTGGTCTCCGCGAACCTCGAACTCATCGAGGCGGGCGATGATATCGGCAAGATCCGGCACTTCGCCGCGGCTGCACGGCGTGCTGTCGATCGGGGGGCAAAGCTGACGGCGCAGCTTCTCGCCTTCTCGCGACGGCAGATATTGAATCCAAGGCCGGTCAACACAAACCAGCTTGTTTCCGAGTTCCAGGGAATCATTCGCAAGGCGGTTGGGGAGGCATGCCGGGTCAAGGTGTGGACCAGTGAAGGATTGTGGCTGTGCCATGTCGACCCGGCGCGGCTGGAGACCGCTCTCCTCAACCTGGCGCTGAACGCGCGCGACGCCATGCCCAATGGCGGCGTGCTCGACATCGAGATGAAGAACGTCGTCGTGGGCGAAGGAGCCGTGGCGGGGTGCTTGCCCGGATCGTATGTCAGGCTGTCCGTTAGGGACACTGGTTCTGGAATGCCTCCCGAGGTGCGGAACCGGGTGTTCGAGCCATTCTTCACAACGAAGGAGGTCGGCAAGGGTAGCGGGCTCGGCCTTAGCATGGTCTACGGCTTTGTCCGTCAGTCCGGGGGGCACATTGCCGTCGAAAGCGCATTGGGAAAGGGGACCACTGTTTCTCTCTACTTGCCGAGAGCCACGCAAACGCCTTCCGTCGAACTGGACGACGTCCGATCCCAAGCGTTTCCGGCCGGTTCGGAACGAGTCCTGGTTGTCGAGGACAACGACGATCTTCTGGACCTCACGTCGGCGATGCTGACCAGGTCGGGCTATCAGGTTCGTTGCGCTCGCAATGGCACGGAAGCGCTTCGGCTGCTCCGGAGCGAGGAATTTGACCTCCTGCTGAGCGACATCGTGATGCCAAACGGGATCAACGGCATTGAGGTTGCCCGCGAAGCGAGGAAACTGAACAAAGGCATCAAGATCCTGCTTGCCTCGGGCTATGCGGGCGACGCGCTGGACCGACATCAGGCGGTAGGCGAATTTCCGATTATCGACAAACCGTTCCGCATGTCAGAATTGGCGGCGCGCTTGCGGTCAATCCTGCACGAAGCTTGAGCGGCTTTCGCGCCGTTGCTTCCGGATCGGCAGCGGTCCGCTACGGGGGTCAGAACCGGCGGTGGGCGCTACCCCTGCGGCCTCCCGCGCCGGGCAGGCGGCAACCCCCCAACAACCCGACGCGCGCAAGCAAATTGCGGCGGGCTTCGTTGACGCCGTCGGGCGGGGATACGACATATCCTGTACCGTCGATCCAGGTCACCACCGAGGAACAAGCTATGAACCCGCCGCCAAACATCGATCCCGGCACCGTGTATTCCGACAACGACGTTGTGCACTGGCTGACCAACGACACGCGCGATGAGCGCTTCATCGACAATATTTTCGCCGAGATGTGTATTCGCCTTCAGCGAGCGGGCATTCCTGTCAAGCGGGCGTCGCTTCACATCCTGATCCACCATCCTCAATGGCTCGGCGCCCGGATGATGTGGGTCGATGGAATGCGCGAGGCCGAGATTCAGAGAGTCGACTACGATGTCGTGGGGCGATCCGAATACATCGGCAGTCCAGCAAACGAAATTCGCGATGGTGCCACCGAGGTGCGCGAAAACCTCGCACGCGATGCCTCGCTGGGCCGTAAGCATGCCATCTATGACGAGATGCGGGCCAAAGGCTTGACCGACTATGTGGCTTGGCCGCTGTATCATACGCTCGGCAAACGGCATATCGTGACCTTTGCAACCGACCGGATCGGAGGTTTCGACGACGCGCATATCGCCAGCCTGCTAAAACTGTTGCCGATCCTGGCGCTGGTCAGCGAAATCCGTATCAAGAACCGGCTGGCGCGAACGCTGCTCGAAACCTATGTCGGGTCGCATGCCGGCGAATTGATTCTGGCCGGCGCCACCAGGCGCGGCAGCGGGACGACGGTACGCGCCGCCATCATGATCTGCGATCTGCGTGATTTCACCAGGATCTCCGATAACTGGCCGCGCGATGACGTCATCGATCTTCTGAACGGCTATTTTGACGCGATGTCGGAGCCGATCGCGCGACATGGCGGGGAAATACTGAAATTCATCGGCGACGGTCTGCTCGCCATCTTTCCGCTCAGCCAGCCGTCGGCCTGCGCAAATCTGTTGCGCGCCGTGGCCGAAGCCCGTCAGGCCGTGATTGCCCTGAACGAAAAGAATGGCGAAACCGGTCGTGAGCCGCTGAATTACGGTATCGGCGTCCACGTCGGAGACGTCATGTACGGCAATATCGGGTCGCGCACCCGCCTCGACTTCACCGTCATCGGTCCCGCGGTTAACATGGCTTCGCGTCTCGAAACCCTGACCAAACAATTGGGTAGAAAGGTGCTGCTGTCCCGCGCGTTCGCCGACTTCGTCAAAAGCGATTTCGATCTCGAACGCGTCGGCGAATATCCGGTGCGAGGCTTCAGCGAGCCAATCGAGCTGTTTGCCTATCATGGCTGAATGCGGAGCTATCGCCGGGTGCGAGCCGCTCCGCCTGCGTCGCGAAGTTTGCCAGATTAGCGCTGCCTTGTTAACGTTCAGTCGGCTGTGATAGCCTCAAGGGTTCAAAGCAATAAGCCCCGGGAAAATCCGCTGAGACGCCGCAGGATCCCAACGTCCTCGGTAGGGCGGCTGTAGCATCTCAGTTTGGCGTATCAAAGGTCATAGCCGTGCCAACCTTGAGAGTGGGGGCAGCGCTTCCCGATCCGCCATTCGAGTTCTTGACGAGCGATGGCCCGGCGGGATTTGACATCGCGCTGGTGCAACGCATCGCCGGGATGCTCGGCCGCCAATGGCGGCTGGTCCCGTACACGGGCTCCGATTTCAACGGCATCTTCGCCGGTCTGGATGCCGGCAGTTACGACTGCGTCGCCTCTGGCACCACCATCACGCCGGGCCGGGAGGCAAAGGCCGATTTCTGCAGGCCCTATGCGATCTCAGGCCAATCACTTGTCGTCGATGTCATCCGCAATCCGAACGTACATGGCATCGCCGATCTCAAAGGTCTGGTCGTCGGGGTGCAGCAGGGCAACACCAGCCAGCCAGTTGCTGAAAAACTGGTTGCGGAGAAACGTGCTGCCCGGGTGCGCGTCTATGCTTATCACGAGATCGAGAAAGCGCTCGACGATCTGACAAGCGGAGGCTGTGACGCCTTCATGAAACTCGCACCTGTCACTGCTTGGCTCGTGCGCGGCCGGCCGAGGCTTGGGGTCGTCGAGACCGGTATCACTGTGGAGCGCCTTGGCATCTGTGTCCGCAAAGGAGACATCGCGCTGCGCGATGCAATTAGCGGTGCGCAGGCCGCGCTTGCAGCCGACGGCACGTTGGCCATGCTGGTCAAACAGTGGCTCGGAGCCGGGGCCACGCTGCCATCATGAACATCGCCGCATGCTCCCGCTGGCCGAGGAAGAGGACACGTGTCGGTGGGCGGACTCGATGCGTATGGCTCAACAGGAGCGTCAGCACTCGAGTGAGGTTAGAATCCAGTCGGCTCGCTCGGCGACGTTCAGTTTCGGCAGCACGCGGATGTCGTAGCCCAGGGACGGATAGACGCTGATCAATCGTTCGTATTCCGCAACGGCCTCAGCGAGACTGTGCCGTCGTGCCCGGTCTGTCGCGTAGATCTCGGGCCAGGGCGGCGTGATGAACACGCGTTTGTTGTAACGATGAACCAGACCGAGACTCTGAAGGACCGGCTCCCCCGTCAGGTGCTGGAGCGCAGCGCAAGCATCGATCAAGCCTCGATCAAAAAAAATCCAGCGGGCGCCGGCTTCAGCCGTGACTTCAGCCTTGGCCCGATCGGCGAGTGACACCTCTATCGCGCGCCGGGCAAAGGCAACCGCATCCACCCACGGCAGCGCTCTCCCACCGCAATTGAGTTCCTCGGTCACCACCCGCCGGCCCGGCTCGTCGACCGTAGCGAAACCACGTTGTCGAAGCTCTGCCAGCAGGGTCGATTTGCCACCGCCGGAGCAGCCTGAAATTGATACGAAGTTTTCCATCTAACCGGTTGCTTTCAAGTCGCCCGTGCTTCATGCGTTAGAGCATGATCCGGAAAAGTGGAGACCGGTTTTCCGAAAAAGATCATGCTCGTGAATATCGCTTTTGGCTCAAGAGTGGAGGGGGAGCCGAGTGGAGGGCCCGACGTCCGGCTTATTTGCTTGAAGTAGGGCCGCGGCTTCACGCTCAGCATGCTGCCGGCGAAGGCGAGGGGCATACCACCGATGACGAGTCCGGCAACCGCACTCCAGCCATCAGCTAGGTTGCGCTAATCGACTGTCCTCCAGCACATGTGCAGCATAGGCGTCATGAACGTTGCGATCCACTGGAACTGGTGAGCTAGTTCACAATGCCCGAGATCATTGAGTGTTAGATAGGTTTCATGCGGAGTCTGACCATGCGTGCCATCATCGTATTTGCTGTTCTTTTCGTGATCGTGGCTGCAACGCACCACGGTGCTTATCGACCGTATCCAACTGCTCCAATGCCTGCAGTCAATGTTCCTTGACCGGATTAGCCTGGGTTCGTAAAACATGGGCTCTTGAAGAGGAGCTGTAATGGCGAAGAAAAAGAAAGCCACGCGGGTGTTATGGTCGAAGGACGACCTGAAGACGCTCAAGACCATGGCGAAAGAGAAGCGTGGTCGAGACAAAATCGCAAAGTCTCTCAAGAGGTCGCCCGCAGCGGTGACCGTGAAAGCATCGGCCCTCGGCATTTCACTGAGCACCAAGTAGCTTGACATCCCTGCTTGCGAGGCTCGCGATGGGGAATGCGTAGGCCGATTCCGTCTCCGCGCGGCTCGGCCCGTATCTTAGATAGATAGCTTCATCGCGTCGATGCAAGGCGTTCGCGTCAGCGCGCATCCGCCTTGCCTCCGCAATGCACATGTCGCTTCGATAGCGACCAGCTCGATCTGAATTCGGCATGCGAGACCCGTCACGCGTGACGGCGTTGTCTCGCGCGTCGAGCGGATCGGCCGGCATCGAACTGATTAGAGTGTTTTCGAGCGAAGTGGGTACCGGTTCGCGTGAAGAAAACGCGTCAAAACAAGAATCTAGAGCTTCTGTTCTGATTCAATCAGAACCGAAAATGCTCTAGGCCGTGTGGACTCTTGGGATTCTCAAATCAGATTGAACGTGATTCAAGGCTTTCTTTTAGGAGGAAGC
>NZ_JBEGDB010000222.1:0-13624 GCF_043638955.1 Bradyrhizobium sp. 31Argb
CAAGGCTTCCTCCTAAAAGAAAGCCTTGAATCACGTTCAATCTGATTTGAGAATCCCAAGAGTCCACACGGCCTAGTATCCTCTCACCAACTCCACCGTCATGCTCCGCGAAGGCGGGGCATCCAGTAACCTGCGGCCTCTCGGCTCAAGCACTGCGGTCTTTGGAATACTGGATAGTCCGGTCAAGCCGGACGATGACAGCGGAGAGCTGTTTGACATTTGAATCATGAAGTCTGCGACGACGCCGTAGGGTGGGGGCAAACCGAAGCGTGCCCATCATCGCGAGTACAGCACTGGGTGGTGGGCACGGCGCAAGTGCGCCTTTGGCCACCCTACAGAGGATGCGGCGACAACTCGCGCTACACTACAGCCCCGTAAACCCCGCCTTCACATGATCGGTGGAACCGTCGAGCTGGCGCAAATACGTCAATCCGCAGACCGTCAACCGGTGCGGGTCGGTCTCGCCCGCTTCGAACAAGGTGCGGACATATTCCGTCACCTTCGCCCGCGCTTTGTCGCTCGCCGCGGCGGTGCGGTTCGCAAGGAGGTCATAGGTGTGCATGATGCGATCGATCGCGGCTTCCATCACTTTCTCCGATTGGGAATGATCAGATCACGAGCTGTGCTGCTTCGAACTCGGCGATCGCCTTGTTGGCGAGCTTGATCCTGTTGGTTTCGCCGCGCCGGAACATCTGCACGATGATCGTGAGCAATTGCTCGTTGGTGGCATAACTGTCCGGAATGGTGCCGGTCCTGCGCAGATAGTTGGAGGCAATGGCGTAGGCCTCGCCGACCACTTCGACATTCATCGCCCACATTCCGCGCTCGACCAGCATCTCGCTCTCCATAGCCCGAGATAAAGCGCGAGGGCGCAACTGGTTCCCTGTTCCGCGAGACTCTTTTTGCGGTGCCAAAAACAAAGCGCACCGACCGGGCACAGTCGATGCGCTTTGCTGGAGGATGACGGCTCGCCGGTCTTCTATCGGGCCGGCTTGGCCGCTCTGGCGAAGTCTTGGATCTGGCGAAGTCTTGGAGGTGTTGAAGTCTTGGAGGTGTTGAAGTCTTGGAGGTGCGAAGTCTTGAAGGTGTCAGAGGCGATAGAGGATCTGGTCGGTCCAGAACCGCTCGAGCCGGTGCAGCGACTTGTTCAGCGTCGAGAACTCCTCGTTCGAGATGCCGCCGACCTGCTCCACGGTCTTGACGTGCTTCTGGTAGAGCGCATCGACGATGCGGCGGATCTCCTGGCCCTGCGGCGTGAGGCGAATGCGCACCGAGCGGCGATCGACACGCGAGCGCTGATGATCGAGGAAGCCGAGCTCGACGAGCTTCTTCAGATTGTAGGAGACGTTGGAGCCGAGATAGTAGCCGCGCGTGCGCAGCTCACCCGCGGTCAATTCCTTGTCGCCGATATTGTAGAGCAACAGCGCCTGCACCGAATTGATGTCGGCGCGCCCGCGGCGGTCGAACTCGTCCTTGATGACGTCGAGCAGCCGGCGATGCAGCCGCTCCACCAGCGTAAGGGCTTCGAGATAGAGCGACTGAACCGTCGGCTGGCCGGCGGCGCGATCAGCGGTTTCCACCGCCGTTGAGGCAACGGCTTTGATCATGACACTTCCCCTGTTGTCGTTTTATCGACTTATTCGACGAAACTTGTGTCCCGCCTGATAGGTTCAACTTAAGGGGGCCGTTTGAACATCAGCTTAAATAAGACAATAAAGAGATCATGAATTTAAGACAGTGAATCGCGGATTAAGCCCGTCAATCAAGGACTTTTCGCAACCCTTCATTGACGGTGGAGCGCTCCTGTTCACGCTTCGTCTGCGTGCCCTGTCACAATCGGAAACAGCTTCGCTCAAATTCGAAACGACCGCGTAATAGATATGAGGGAACCCTTTACGGTGAGCGAAGGGTTACCGTGAAATTTTCTGAAAATTTTCGCGGCGCCGATCGTGTTTCCTGCACACGCACGTTAATGCGCGCTATGGCGGCCGTTCGCGTGCGGCCATCCAGGCGAGCGCGAGATAGCCGGCGAGCATCAGCGCTTCGAACACCACCACCGTCAGGCTGCCGCCGTAGATGTTCGGAAACATCAATTCGATCACTGCCATCGAGACGACGGTGGTCAGCCACACCACCGCGCCCCAGGGCGTGGCGAGCCACAGCCCGACGGCGGCGACGAGCTCGATGACGGCGAAGTAGATGGTCGCGGTCTGCCAGGCCATCGACTGGTTCTCGAAGGCCTCCTCCTCGGAGCCGACGAATCCCGTCACCTGCGCCCAGTGGTAGAGGCCCTTGGCGATCGAGACCACGGCCATGATGCGGAGGAAGAAGACGAGCCGGCGGGTCCATACATTCTCGTCCCGCTGGATCCGGTCCGACGACATCGCCGCAACCGATATCGCATTGTCCCGCGATTGGTCGCGCGCGGAGGTGTCAGACATCGCGGGAGCTGTCCGTGGAAGCGAAATGGGTCATCGGCGCAGTCTTGGCCCGCCCGGCCGGCAAAATCAATTGCAGTTGCGGCAGATCAACGGCGCCGTGACGTTACTGGACGAGGATGCTAGAATTAGATCAAATCGAAATCCGCCTGCCGACTTCAGGAGAACAAGCCCATGGCGATCAAATTCGGGCGCCCGATCGAACTGCGCGATGCGCCAAAGCGGCAGACCGCCCTCGCCTCCCCGCCGCTGGATTTGACCATACGGCCCCGCCGCAACCGCAAGGCGGAATGGGCCAGGCGGCTGGTGCGCGAAAACGTGCTGACCACGGACGACCTGATCTGGCCCCTGTTCGTCGTTAACGGCCACAATGTCCGCACCCCGGTCGCCTCGATGCCGGGCGTGGATAGACTAAGTGTCGACCAGGCGGTTCGCGACGCCGAGCGCGCGGCCAAGCTCAATATCCCCTGCATCGCGCTGTTTCCCTACACCGAGCCGTCGCTCCGCGACGAGCAGGGCTCGGAGGCACTCAATCCGGACAATCTCGTCTGCCAGTCGGTGCGTGCGATCAAGAAGGAATTCCCCGACATCGGCGTGCTCTGCGACGTCGCGCTCGATCCCTTCACCAGCCATGGCCATGACGGGCTGATTGAAGACGGCAGGATCCTCAATGACGAGACGGTCGCGGTGCTGGTGAAGCAGGCGCTGGTGCAGGCCGAGGCCGGCTGCGATATCATCGCGCCGTCTGATATGATGGACGGGCGCGTCGGCGCGATCCGCGAGGCGCTCGACGCCGAGGGTTTTGGCGACGTCCAGATCATGGCCTATGCGGCGAAATACGCCTCCGCCTTCTACGGACCGTTCCGCGACGCCATCGGCTCGGCCAAGACGCTGACCGGCGACAAGCGCACCTACCAGATGGACAGCGCCAATTCGGACGAAGCCCTGCGCGAGGTCGAGCTCGCTATCGCCGAAGGCGCCGATATGGTGATGGTGAAGCCCGGCATGCCCTATCTCGACATCGTGCGCCGGGTGAAGGACACGTTTGCGATGCCGACCTTCGTCTACCAGGTATCAGGTGAATACGCGATGATCGCGGGCGCCGCGCGCAATGGCTGGATCGACGGCGAGCGCGCGATGATGGAGAGCCTGGTCGGCTTCAAGCGCGCCGGCGCCGACGGCATCCTGACGTATTTTGCACCGCAAGCTGCGGAGAAGCTGAGAGAGCGCGAATAGTGAATGGCGAGTAGCGAATGGAGGATTTCCCTATTCGCCACTCCCTACTCGCCATAGCCTCCGAATCGCCGATAATTTGCGCTTGCTGGGGTCGCGGGGCCTTGGCACCCGGGCAGCCCGTTCCCATGTCCTGCCCGGGATAGTCCCAGTCGGAGGGAGATTATGTCTTACGGCGGTTCGGGTAACTACGGTGCCTGGCGTAACGACGGCGGCGTGCCGCCGCATGCGTTCGATCCGCGATTGGAGCCGGAACTGTTCCGCGGCGTGCTGACCCGGCGGGTATTTGCCTTCCTCATCGACTTGGTTGTGCTTTCGGTCCCCGTCATCCTTGGGTATCTTTTCATTGCCGTCTTCGGCCTGATCACCCTTGGCCTCGGTTGGGCGCTGTTCTGGCTGGCGTGGCCGGCCACGATCGTCTGGGCGGTCGTCTATTACGGCGCGTCGATCGGCGGTGCCTCTTCCGCAACCGTCGGCATGCGGGTGATGGATCTGGAGTTGCGCACCTGGTACGGGGCACCAGGCTACTTCGTGCTCGGCGCCACGCATGCCGTGCTGTTCTGGCTTTCGATCTCCTTCCTCTCGCCACTTGTGCTGCTATTCGGCCTCTTCAACAGCCGGCGGCGTTCGCTGCACGACATCGTGCTCGGAACCGTTATCATCAACAGCTCGGCCCGCGCTCACGCGGCATCCGCAGCGCACACTTATTGAGCCAGCCAATTGAGCCCAGCAAGGTGATTGACCGCTAGCCTCCGGGGCGCGATGCTGGGGGGCTGTTTCGGAGGCCTGACGACCCGTCGTGACCCAGCATTCGCGTGATACTCCGCAGTTTTACCTGACGGCGCCGTCGCCCTGCCCCTATTTGCCAGGTCGCCATGAGCGCAAGGTGTTCACGCATCTGGTCGGCGACAAAGCGGCCGATCTCAACGATCTGCTCACCCATGGCGGGTTCCGTCGCAGCCAGTCCATCGCCTACCGGCCGGCCTGCGACCAGTGCCGCGCCTGCGTTTCGGTGCGCGTGATCGCCAACGAGTTCCGGCCCTCGCGCAGCTTCCGCAAGGTCATGGCCCGCAATGCCGACTTGGTCGGCGAGCAGCGCTCCGCAGTGCCGACCTCCGAACAATATTCCGTGTTCCGCGCCTATCTCGACCGGCGCCACCGCCACGGCGGGATGGCTGACATGACCGTGCTCGATTACGCGATGATGGTTGAGGACAGCCATGTCGAGACCCGGATCATCGAGTATCGCAAGCGCGGCATGGACAGCGGCATCACCGGTCGCGGCGAGGAACTGATCGCGGTGGCGCTGACGGATGTGCTGAGCGACGGCCTGTCGATGGTCTATTCTTTCTTCGAGCCCTCGTTCGAGAACCGCTCGCTCGGCACCTTCATGATCCTGGATCACATCGCCCGCGCGCGCCGGCTCGGACTGCCCTACGTCTATCTCGGTTATTGGATCGAGGGCTCCAAGAAGATGGACTACAAGGCGCGCTTCCTGCCGCAGCAGCGCCTCGCGCCGAGCGGCTGGCTCCGGGTCGACGCGGCCGGCGACATGGCGTCAGAGCCGCAGGATTGACCGGCGCTCAGCCGAAGAAGGTATCGAACAGCAGCTTCACGTTCAGGATGACGATAACGCTCGCCACCAGCCAGGCGACCGCGGCAACCGGCATCGATATCGCGAACTTACCCATCTTGCGCCGGTCGGACACGAACCGCACCAGCGGAATGACCGCAAACGGAAGCTGCATCGAGAGGATAACCTGGCTGAACACCAGGAGCTCGGCGGTGCCGCGCTCGCCATAAAGCGCGGTGACGGCCACGACCGGCACGATCGCGATACCCCGCGTCAGCAGCCGCCGCGCCCAGCTCGGCAGCCGCAGGCTGAGGAAGCCTTCCATCACGATCTGGCCAGCGAGCGTCGCCGTCACCGTCGAGTTGAGGCCGGAGGCGAGCAGCGCCACCGCGAACAGCGTCGAGGCGATGCTGAGGCCAAGCAGCGGGGACAGCAGCTCGAAGGCCTGGCCGATCTCGGCGACATCGGAATGGCCGCTCCGGTGGAAGGTCGCGGCCGCGACCACCAGGATCGCGGCATTGATGAACAGCGCCAGCATCAGCGCGATCGTGGAGTCGGTCGTCGCCCATTTGATCGCGTCCCGCCGCCCCTCTTCGCTGCGCTCATAGGCGCGGGTCTGCACGATCGACGAATGCAGATACAGATTATGCGGCATCACGGTCGCGCCGATGATGCCGATCGCGATGTAGAGCATCTCGGGATTGGTGAAGATCTCGCTCGACGGCGCAAAGCCGCGCAGCATCGCGGCCACCGGCGGCGCCGCGGCGCAGACCTGGATCGCGAAGCAGGTCGCGATCACGATCAGAAGCGCGATCACGAAGGCTTCCAGGAAGCGGAAGCCGCGGTTCATCAGGAGCAGCAGCAGAAAGGCGTCGAGCGCGGCGATCAGCGCGCCGCCGATCAGGGGCATGCCGAACAGGAGCTTCAGCGCGATCGCGGTACCGATCACCTCCGCTAGGTCGCAGGCGATGATCGCGGCTTCGCAGGCGATCCACAGCAGGAAGTTCACCGGGCGCGAATAGGTCGCCCGGCAGGCCTGCGCCAGGTCGCGGTCAGTGACGATGCCGAGCCGGGCCGCGAGCGCCTGCAGCAGGATCGCCATCAGGTTGGACAGCAGGATGACCGAAAGCAGCGTGTAGCCGAACTTCGAGCCACCCGCGAGGTCGGTCGCCCAATTGCCGGGATCCATATAGCCGACCGACACGAGATAGCCCGGTCCGGCAAAGGCAAGCAGCCGGCGCCACCACCGGCCCGCCGTCGGAATCTCGACCGTCGAGTTCACCTCGGGGAGGCTTCGGGTATCCGGCGCATCGGCGCGCCATCCGGTTGAGGTCGGCAGCACCTGCGTTACGGTGTCGGGGATCAGTCGGGGCGATCGGGCATCCATGATGCCACAATGCCGGAAAACATTTTTTGTTGCAACTCATTTGCAACTGCATCTGGGAAGTCGATGAGGTCACATCCGCCAGTCGCCGCAGCCTCGGGCGAGTGCTTGCTGCGTTGCGGTAAAGTCACACTACCGCGCGAACCTGCTCATGTAATGCGGCCGTCACACTGCGACATAAAGTCCCGCGCTAGGGCTCGCCGGGTGGGTATGGGGCGTGCAGTTCACAGTGGAGGCCAGCAATGGCGACAATGAGAACCTTGATCCTCGGCACCGCCGCGGGGCTGATGGCAGCCAGCGGTGCGCATGCGGCCGATCTTCCGATCAAGGCGAAGCCCATCGAATATGTGAAGATCTGCTCGGCTTACGGCCCAGGCTTCTTCTTCATCCCCGGTACCGACACCTGCATGAAGATCAGTGGCTATCTCCGGGTCGACACCACATTCAATGGCGGTGTGCAGGGCTCGCCGGCCTGGAACGGCGACGCAGGACAACATAACCGCTACTTCGACTACTTCGCCGCCCGCTCCCGTATGCTGTTGTCAATCGACACCCGCACCGCCACCGACTATGGCGTAGTCCGTACCTTCGGGCAGGGCCGGTTTCAGTTCTCTACGCTCGGCAACAACACCTTCAACCCGAATTCGATCAACGGCTCGCTGCCGGTCGCAAACTCGCAGCTGCTCGACACTCCCGGCGGCGGCGTTACTACCATCCAGTTCCTCTTTATCCAGTTCGCAGGCTTCACCTTCGGTCAGTCGGCGTCTGCCTACTCCTCGCCTTGGCAGGGTTTCCCCGGCAACATCACGGACTTCCTGCTCGGCGGCCAGAACAATGATACCGGCGTCAACAACATCCAATACACTGCGGATTTCGGCAACGGAGTGACCGGCACCATCGGCCTCGACGATCCAACGGTATGGGACCGCACCGCGGTTTACAACCTGTCGCTGCCGCTGAACGCCACGCTGAACACGGGCAACGCTTACGCCGGCGTCCATGCGCCCGAGGTGGTCGGCAACATCCGCGTCGACCAGGCTTGGGGTCTGTTCCAGATTTCCGCCGCGGCGCATGAGGTCAACGCCTCCTACAATGTCCTGAACGCCCTTGGAGCGCCAGCGGGCGCCGTCGGCCTGCCAGGCGCGGCGCCGACCGGAGCATCCGAGCTTTCCGGACATCCCGACACCTCATGGGGCGGCGCGGTGATGGCGGCGTTGCAGATCAAGAACATCCCGACCGGTCCCGGCGACGACATCAAGATGGACGTGAGCTATTCCAAGGGAGCGACGAAGTACGTTATCTCGTCGGCTTCAACCTCGCCGAGCTTTGCCATGTTCGGCAGCTCCAGCACTTTTGGCGCTTATCAGAGCATCGGATTCGGTGCGACGACCGACGCCGTCTATCTGCCGGTCGCAGCCGGCGGCGACGGCTCGCTGCATCTGACGGAGGCCTTTGGCGTTCGCGGTGCATTCAACCACAACTGGGACCCATATTGGTCGTCGAGCCTCTTCGGCTCGTATGTGGGCGTCCGCTATGACGGCGCGGCCAAGGCCTTCATTTGCGCGAACTACACCACGCCCGGCAAAGCCGTCAGTGCGGACTACGTCTGCAACCCCGACTTCAACTTGTCGCAGCTTGGTCTCATCACCCGCTGGACCCCGGTCAAGAACCTGACCTTCTCCGCCGAATTCATGTGGTTCCACCTCGACCAGAAATTCCAGGGCTCCGCGGTCCTTGGAGCTTCGGCCCCCAAGCCTACCGCGCGCTGCGAGTTCAGCGATCAGGACACGTTCCAACTGCAGCTTCGCGCCCAGCGCAACTTCTGACGGGCTTGCATCGAAGCTTAGCCTGCTGATCGTGGCGGCCAATGGTGAACTGACACCGGCCGTCGCGTCGCCTGCCGTGAACAACGCTTTCCGACCACCGCCTTCATCTCACGCATCGGCACGTTAGCCCGAGTGGCGCTTCGCATCTTTGGCGGAGGGTGAGACCGCTGATCGGACCTCCATAACGCCAGAATGCCGGAATCGGCCTTGTTGTTGCGATTCATTTGCAACTACGCCGAGGCCGAAATGCGACCCTCGCATCTTGTAAAGCACTCAGGAAGTGCTTTAATGTTTGATATGATCAAATTGCTCCCGGAAACACCGACGGCGACCCTGCGCTATGCGCTCGCACCCGATGAAGCGGGCATCGCTGCGATCGAGGCGACGTTCGCCGCCTATGACCGGATGATGGCGATTCTCGCCGAGGTTGCCCCTGTCGGCGCCAATCTGGTCGCTCTTCATGCCCAGGCCTACGAAAGCATCCGGAAGGAGACCGATCTACCGGCGCGCCTCGTCACGCTCGGCTTGCGCGACCGCGCCAACTACGTGCCGGGCGCGACCGTGCGTCGCATTCCGCTCGACGAGAAGTTGTTCTCGATCAAGGGACCAACTTCACTCACCGTTAGCACTGTCAAAGGACGCGTCTTGGTCCAATTCGAAGTGCCGGGATATCTTGCCGGCTGGGAAAGCCCCTTCCCGGCTCACTTGGTCTCGGACGGCAGGACTTACGAAATCCACATCGCCGTCAAATCGAAATCAACACCACCGGAGGAGAAGACGATGGTTCACGAAGGTATCCTCGCACGCATGGGACGGTTGCTGGCGGCCATCGCCAGCCAGACGCTCGACAACGCGGAAAACAGCAACAAGGTCGCCCTCGTGAAACAGGCGATCCGCGAGATCGACGCCGGCGCTGACGAGGCGCGCCATGCGCTCGGCAAATCGCGCGCCGAAGAATTCCGCCTCAAGCAGCGGCGCGAAGAACTCGACGCCGAAGTCGCAAGCCTGAACGAAAAAGTGCGTCTGGCGCTCACCGAGGGTCGCGAAGATCTCGCGCGCGCCGGCGTTGCACGACAAATTGATCTTGAGTCCCAGGGCATTGCACTCGAACGCGCGATGGATTTCGTCGAGCTCGAAATCGACGAACAGACCAAGGCGTTACAGGCGATGCTTGCGGCACGGCGCGAAGCGGAATCCCGGCTTGCCGATCTCGAGAAAAGTCTCGCGCAGCAAGCGGTGCATGAAACCGGACGGGCTTCAGCAGCGACCAAAACTGTGAGTCCCGATCGGGCCATGGCGGCGATCGCGCGGGTGACGGGTGTTCCTGCCTCCAGCGTCTTCGCCGACAAAGAGCTCGACGAGCTCGATAGACTGCACCGCGAGAAGGAAATCGCGGCGCGGCTTGAAAGGATCAAGTCGCAACAATGAGTGCAATCGGCGACATTCTGCTCGCCCCCGACGTACGGCCCTTCGCGGTCGCGGCAGCAATCATGGTGGCCTTGGGCGGTATTGAACTGCTCACTACCATGATCGGATTTTCAATCAGCGAATTCTTCGGCAAGGATTTTTCTGTCGACGCCGAGAACAACGGCCTCAACGGTCTGTTTCTCTGGATCAATGCCGGCCGACTGCCTCTCCTGATCCTCATCATCCTGGCGCTCGGCATCTTCGCCATCGGAGGATTTTTGATCCAGGGCCTCGCTCACAGCGTGGGCACCGCCCTGCCGGTTTCGATCGTTGCACTGGCAGCCGCGGCCGCCAGCGTTCCTCTGATCAGAACCACAAGTCGCGGTCTCGCCCGCATCATCCCGCGGGACGAGACCTATGCGGTGAGCGATAGCGACTTTGTCGGCAAGGTCGCCACCGTGACCGTCGGTCCTTTGGATCAAGGACTTCCCGGTCGCGTCCGTCTCAAGGATGTCTTCGGCAATTGGCATACCGTGTCGGCGCGTGCCGCGAGCGATTCCGAGGCGTTGCCGGTCGGCGCCGCTGTCTTGCTGGTCGACCGCGACGCCAAGAGTTTTATCGCAATCGCCGCACCCGCCGACTTGATTGAACAACAAGCATCATCCAGCAAAGCATAATACAGGGCATAATCATGTGGGAACTTGCTGTACCC
The DNA here is from genome assembly GCF_043638955.1 of Bradyrhizobium sp. 31Argb. NCBI lineage: Bacteria > Pseudomonadati > Pseudomonadota > Alphaproteobacteria > Hyphomicrobiales > Nitrobacteraceae > Bradyrhizobium > Bradyrhizobium sp. 31Argb. The sequence continues at coordinate 10,574 of NZ_JBEGDB010000222.1, forward strand.
GTCGTCATTGGCGTCCTCGCCATCCTCGTCATCGGGTTGATGTTCGCCAAACTCTACAAACGGTCGACGCGGGATGAAGCGTATGTGCGGACCGGGCTCGGCGGCCAGAAGGTCGTGCTCGACGGCGGCTCGGTCGTTCTCCCGATCTTCCACTCGACGGCGGCGGTCAACCTGAAGACGCTCCGGCTCGAAGTCGTGCGCGGCGGCCCGGATTCCCTGATCACCAAGGACCGCATGCGCGTCGATATCGGTGCGGAGTTCTATCTGCGCGTCAAACCCGACACTTCTTCGATCGCGCTCGCGGCGCAGACGCTGGGCAGCCGCACCAACAACGCCGTCGAACTGCGCGAATTGATCGAGGCCAAATTCGTCGACGGCCTCCGCTCGGTCGCTGCGACCATGAATCTCGAAGAGCTGCAGGAGCAGCGAGCGAAATTCGTCAAGTCGGTGCAGGATGCGGTCGGCGCCGATATCGAGAACAACGGCCTCGAGCTTGAATCGGTGTCGCTGACAAGGCTCGACCAGAGCGACATCAAGCATTTCAATCCGAGCAACTTCTTCGATGCCCACGGTCTCACCACGCTGACCAACATCACCAAGCAGCGTGAGCAGGAACGCAACCAGATCATCCGCAATACAGAAGTGAATATCGCCCAGCAGGATCTGGTCGCGCGCCAGACCACGCTGACGATCGAGCTGACCAAGCGCGAGGCGGAGTTGGCCCAGCAGCGCGATATCGCCAACAAGACTGCCTCGATGCGCGCGGAGACCGCGCAGGCCGAGCAGACGGCCCTGCAGAAGGAAGCCGAATACCGCATCCAGCAGGAACTCGCGGTCGCCAACAAGCAGACCGAGGCCAACCAGGCCCGCGACACCCGGAAGATCGAAGCCGATCTCGCGGTCAAGCGGCGCACCACCGAAGCCGATCGTGAACTCGAGATCGTCGCGCAAGAAGCGGCGATCCTGGTCGCCGACAAGAGCAAGGACCAGTCGGAAGCGCAAACCATTGCCGAAACTGCGCGTGCGCTTGCGATCGCCGCGGAGGAAAAGGTCACGGTGATCGCGGCGCGCAAGGTGGCCGAGACCGAGGCGATGCCGATCACGGTCATGGCACAAGCCGAACGGCAGGCCGCCGACAACAAGGCGGAAGCCACCAACGTGCTCGCCCAGGCCGATGCCAATGCCGCCACCACCCGTGCCGCCGGCGTCAGGGCGCTCGGCCAGGCCGAAGCGGAAGTCGCGACCTTGAAGACCGAAGCGCGCAACAGACTGAGCGCGGCGATCATTGAGTACGACCTCAATCTCGCGCGCATCAACATCATCCCGAACGCGCTTGCGGAGGCCGTCAAGCCGGTCGAGAAGATCTCCGACATCCGGATCTTCGACACCGGCGGCATGCTCGGCCGCGGCGGCAGTGGCCATATGAATGGCAATGGCGCGATAGGATTGGGCGACGGCCTCGCCGCGCAGTTGCTGTCGGTCTCCGCCTTCAAACCGATGATCGACAAGATCCTTAGCGAGGCCGGTTTCCCGACGGGACCGGATGCGCTGACCAGCCTCACCAGCGCATTGGCACAGCGGAAGGCGGAAGTGGGCGCCGCCGAGGAAGTGCCAGCGGCAACCAACGGCGCGGCGATCGCGGCGCCAGCCGCGGCGTTGAGCAAGCCGGCGGCGGAAACGAGGGCATAGTCCCGAACCATCCATCGCATCCAATGGCCCGCCGTGTTCCCCCCACGGCGGGCCTCCTGCTTGTCGGGAAACGGGTGGGATCGGAGAAGCTCAAACCACACACTTTGGCGGACTCAAAACTTCGACAGAAGTCTGCCATGTCCGCCCTCAAGACCCCTCACCTGCCTTCGACCTTCGGCCGCCTAGCCTGGTCGAACCTCGCCGCACAGTCGGCTGAGCAGATCGCGCTGGCCGCTGCTCCCATCGTAGCGGTGCTCCTGCTCGGCGTCGGCGAGGGCCAGACCGGCCTGCTGCAGACCGCACTGACGCTGCCCTTCATCCTGTTTGCGATCCCCGCAGGCCTGCTCGCCGACCGCTTCTCGCGGCGCGTCCTGATGGCGGGTTCCGAGGCGTTGCGTGCGGCGGCACTTGCCGCAACACTGCTCCTGATCTTGCTCGGCCTGTTGACGCTGCCGCTGCTTTCGGTGCTCGGCTTCATCGCTGTGTGCGGGACGGTTGCCTACAGCGTGGCCGCGCCTGCGCTGGTGCCGTCGCTGGTGACGCCGGATCAGTTGCCGACGGCGAATGCGCGGATCGAACTGGCCCGCACTGTCGCTTTCGCCAGCGGGCCTGCGCTCGGCGGCGTGCTGGTCGGATGGGTCGGTGCCGCGCCCGCCTTCGGATTTGCCGCCGCGCTTTCGGTGATCGCCGTGGTGCTGCTGGCCGGTATCCACGAGCCGGCCCGCGCGCCGGCGCCACGTCGACATCCGCTGCTGGAGATCAAGGAAGGCGCCGTGTTCGTGTTCCGTCATGAGCTGCTGCGGCCGGTCTTCATCACCCAGTTCATCTTCAACACCGCCTCCTTCCTGTTGCTCGCGGTGTTCGTGCCCTATGCCGTCAGGCATCTCGGCCTCTCCGCAATCGGCGTCGGCACCACGCTCGCGATGTACGGCGTCGGCATGGTGGTCGGCGCGCTTGCGGCGACGCGGGTGATGCGGCGCCTTGCGTTCGGCACGGTGATCGGGCTCGGCCCGGTGACGGGCTTCATCGCCTCCACCATCATGGCGCTGACGACGATCGTCCCTACGCCGCTGCTTGCGGGCCTGAGCTTCTTCCTGCTCGGCGTCGGCCCGATCCTGTGGGTGATCTCGACGACCACGCTCCGGCAATCGGTGACGCCGCCTTCGCTGCTCGGCCGTGTCTCCGCCATCAACATCATGAGCTACGGCGCGCGCCCGCTCGGCTCCGCACTGGGCGCGATCGTCGGCGGGCTTTTCGGCGCGGAGACCTGCCTCTACCTTGCCGCGCGCATTGCCTCATCAAGAATGTTACCGGAGAACTGACCGTCAGGATTGGGGCGGCGACACCGAATCGGATCGGTGT
>NZ_JBEGDB010000223.1:0-13612 GCF_043638955.1 Bradyrhizobium sp. 31Argb
GCTTCCTCCTAAAAGAAAGCCTTGAATCACGTTCAATCTGATTTGAGAATCCCAAGAGTCCACACGGCCTAGAGCGTGATGATTTTTCTTCGAATCATCATCTCGCTCTAGCTTTTTGTTTGAGCATGATCTCCGCGCAAACGCTTCGCCTTTGTCGCGAGGGAAAACCGGTCTCCACTTTTCCGGATCATGCGCGAGTACGGAAATGCGCCGGCTCGCCCGGCTTGATTGCCGTGTCGGTTCAGGACAAGCTCACTGACGGAGCTCGGAGAAGCGACGGCGCTCGGAGAGGAAATGGCGCGCATTATTGTCCTCGGTGCGGGATTCGCCGGCCTCTGGGCTGCCATCGGCGCTGCGCGCAAGCGCGATGAGATCGGCCGGATGGCCGAGGTCGAGATCCTCGTGATCGACCGCAATCCCTATCACAACATTCGCGTTCGCAACTATGAAGTCGACCTAAGCAAGGCGGCGATCCCGCTTGCCGAAGTGCTGGACCCTATCGGCGTCGCTCATGGGGTTGCCGAGGTGCAAGCGATCGATGCGGTCAAACAGCAGGTGAGCGTTGTAACGCGCGACGGCCCGGAGGTTTTGACTTACGATCGGCTGGTATTGGCGCTTGGCAGCGAACTGGCGCGTCCGGCGATTCCCGGCCTCGCCGCCAACAGCTTCGACGTGGACACCTATGCGGCTGCCGTCTGGCTCGACGCACACCTCGCAGCGCTTGGCGCAGCGGCGCCATCGGAAGCGCGCTCCACAGTGGTCGTGGTCGGCACCGGCTTCACCGGGATTGAAGTCGCAACCGAGATGCCGGGCAAGCTCGATCGCGCCGGCATCGCCGGCGATCGACGCATCATCCTCATCGACCCCAATCCCGCGGTTGGCGTCACGATCGGCGATAACGCCCGCCCGGTCATCAATGAGGCGCTCTCGGCGCTCGGCGTCGAAACGCGGCTGGGCGTGACGGTTGCCGCGCTCGACGCAAATGCCATCACGCTCAGTTCGGGGGAGATCATTCCCACACAAACAGTCGTGTGGTGCGCGGGCATGCGCGCAAGTCCGCTGGCTGAGACGCTGGATGTCGAACGGGACCGATATGGTCGCGTCATCGTCGATCAATTCATGCGCGCAACTGGTGCAATGAATGTCTTTGCCGCCGGCGACGTGGCCTGCAGTTTCGTGGACGGCATCCACGCCTCCGTGATGTCCTGCCAGTTCGCCCGGCCGATGGGCCGCTTCGCAGGCCACAACGTCGTCGCCGACCTGTTCGGGCGGACGATGCTGCCGCTACATATCGATTGGTATGTCACCGTGCTCGATCTCGGCGCGTGGGGGGCCTTGTACACGGAAGGATGGGATCGCCAGGTGCGCACCAGCGGGGCCGCCGCCAAATTGACCAAGCAGACGATCAATCACGTGCGAATCTATCCGCCGCGGACCAGTGATCGTGCAGAGATCCTCGCGGCTGCGGCGCCAACGCTGCAGGCGCCGCCGGCCGTGCGATCGTAAGCCTCGGACTCGGACGCATCGCGCGATGATGCCGTCATTGCGAGCCAACGGGTCGGCGCGTAGCGCCGCCCGATGACAGGCTCCGCGAAGCAATCCATGCCTCCACTTGCGGAAACATGGATTGCTTCGTCGCTTCGCTCCTCGCAATGACGGCTAGATGCAGGCGCGAACAAAACTACGTCGCGTAGTCCGGCTCCTTGCGGTCCAGCATGCGCTTCAACGCATCGAAGTGGCGCTGCGCCGGGCTTGGGCCCTTGTAGAGACTGCTACCGCCGATATCGCGCATGGTCTTTTCGACCACGGGAGCAGGCAGCTTCTTCAATGGCTGTCCGGTCCACATCGCGTAGATCTGCACCTGCGCGGCGCGCTCGATGTAATACAGCCGATCATAAGCCTCCGCGACGGTCTCGCCGACGGTCGAGATGCCGTGGTTGGCCATGAATAGAATGGTCTTCTCGCCGATCACCTTCGCGAGCCGCGCGCCTTCGGCGGGATCGAGCGCCGGGCCCGTATATTCATCGTCATAGGCGATCTCACCGGCCATGCCGACTTCGGTCTGCCCGATCTCCTTGATGCGGGGATCCTCGAGCCGGGTCAGCGCGCTGGCGAAGGGCATATGGGTGTGGAACACCGCCTTCGCCTGCGGCAGCGCCTTGTGGATCGGCGCGTGGATGCAATAGCAGGAGCGCTCGACCTCGCCCTCGCCGCGCTTGATCTCGGCATCGTCGATGCCGACTTCCATGAAGCAGGAAGCGGTCACCTCCGACCAGTGCGTGCCGAACGGAATCTGGTAGTAGCGATCGCTGTGGCCGGGCACCACGAAGGTCAGATGGTTGAAGATGCCTTCGCTGAAGCCCTGGATGAAAGCGAGCCGGTGCGCGGCGGCAAGATCGACGCGCGCCTGCCACTCCGCGGCGCCTTGATCGGTAAGCGTGTCCGGTGAAACCCTGAACTGCATGTTGATCCTCCCTTGCGCCCCTCTGCTGGCGGCTTGTTATTGGCGCAGTCTAGCTCAAATCGCCGTCGCTCCGCTTGAAATTACCGTGCACCAACTATCCCGATTTCGCAGGGCGCGACGGGCTGCGCGATGCGAAGCAGTAGGGTGGGCAAAGCGTAGCGTGCCCACCTCTTCTTGCACCGCTCTTGAGGGTGGGCACGCTGCGCTTTGCCCACCCTACGCGATTCATCCCGATTTCGCGGGACGCGCGCGGTGCATTGGCGGCAGTTGGCAGCATGTTTTCGATAGAACAACGCGGCAAGACACAGTTTGCGTTGGCAATGCCGGCAACGTTCGCCCTACAGTGAGGATGAGGAGATCTGTCTCGGATGACTGCTGGCACTGAAAGAAACCCCGATCGCAAGACCATTGCCATCGTCGGCCTCGGAAGCATCGGCGGCATCATCGCCGGCCTGTTGCGCGCGGCCGACCGGCACGATGTGATCGCCTGCGTCAGGCGGCCGCTCGATCGTCTCGTGGTCGAGCGCGCGGAAGGCACAATCGATGTTCCGCTTCGCGCCCTGACTGATCCGCAGCAGGCCAACCCGGTGGACTGGGTGTTGTTCTGCACCAAGGCGCAGGACACGCCTTCAAGCGCGCCGTGGCTTGCAAAACTCTGCGGCGCCGGCACGCGAGTCGCGGTCCTGCAGAACGGCATCGGGCACAAGGAGCGGCTGGCGCCGCTGGCCGGGCACGCGACGATTGTTCCTACTCTCGTCTATTACAACGGCGAGCGATTGGCGCCGGACCGCGTTCGCTTCCGACGTGCCGGCGACTATGAATTTGCGGTCGCAGCCGATGCCGACGGGCGAGCGTTCGAAGCCCTGCTCGAAGGAACTGACATGCGGGTGCTGTGCAGCGACGACTTCGCCACGCGCGCCTGGCGCAAGCTCCTGATCAACGCGGTCGCCAACCCGATCACTGCGCTGACGTTGCTGCGGCAGGCGGTGTTCCGGCGCGAGGACGTCAAGACGCTGTGCCTTGCCATCCTCGAAGAGGCAGTTGCCGTCGGTCGAGTCGATGGCGCGCGCCTGGATGCGGACGAGGCCGAACGAACGCTGGCGACGCTGCTGACCTATCCGCCCGACGCCGGCACCTCGATGTATTTCGATCGCCTCGCCGGCCGGCCGTTCGAAGCCGACGCGCTCACCGGCGCGATCGTCGCAGCGGGCGAACGACATGGCGTGGCGACGCCGCTCAACGGCCTCCTGCTGACGCTGTTGCGCGCGACCAGCGACGGATTGCGTGATGCGAAGCGGTAGGGTGGGCACGCTGCGCTTTGCCCACCCTACGCATTCTGCGAGAAACAAGCCAGACGCGTAGCCCGGATGGAGCGAAGCGTAATCCGGGACAGAAGAAGTTGCGGCGGCCCGTGAAGGTCCCCGGGTTGCGCTTCGCTCCACCCGGGCTACGGCAGGCGTGCCATTCTACGACGAGCGCGCCAATGCGCCGTCGATCATGTCGACGGCGTTCTGGATGCCGTAGACCGCGACGAAGGAGCCGAAGCGCGGGCCTTTCTCCTGGCCGAGCAGGACCTGGTAGAGCATGTTGAACCAGTCGAGCGAGACGCCGGGGCGGCCGTCCTTGCCCTTCTTCACGGGATCGAGGAACGGCTCGCGGCGGCCGATCTCGTAGACCACGTTCTGGATGTCCTCCGCGGTCGAGTCCGCCGGCATGTTGGACAGCGCATCACGCAGGTCCTGCAACGCCGCACGCTCGCTCTCGGTCGGTTCGCGGAATTGCTTCGAGGGCGCGACGAAGTCGCGGTAGTAGTTGATGGCATAGCCGACCATCGCATCCAGTTTTGGATGGCTCTCGGGCGTCACGCCCGGGCGATAGCGGCCGATGAAGCCCCACAACGTCTCGGCATTCTCCGCATTCGACGACGACACCAGCGTCAAGAGAAGCTGGAAGGTGACGGGCATGTCCACCTTCGGCGGATGGCCGGAGTGGATGTGCCAGACTGGATTCTGCAATTGCTGCCGGGCTTCCTGGCGCGGGAAGGCGTCGATGAACTGCTGGTATTCGTCGACATTGCGCGGGATCACGTCGAAGTAGAGCCGCTTTGCCGCCTTGGGCTCGCGGTACATGAACAGCGACAGCGATTCCGGCGAGGCATAGCGCAGCCATTCATCGATGGTCAGGCCGTTGCCCTTCGACTTCGAGATCTTCTGGCCCTTCTCGTCGAGGAACAGCTCGTAGTTGAAGCCTTCGGGGGGCGTGCCGCCGAGCGCCGAGCAGATCTTGCCCGACAGCTTCACCGAATCGATCAGATCCTTGCCGGCCATCTCATAGTCGACGCCGAGCGCATACCAGCGCATCGCCCAGTCCGGCTTCCACTGCAATTTGCAGCGGCCGCCGGTGACGGGGACCGTGACGCTCTCCTTGGTCTCGGGGTCTTCATAGGAGATCGTGCCGGCCTTGGCGTCATGCGCCGTGACCGGCACGTAGAGCACGAACCCGGTGCGCGGGCAAATCGGGAGGAACGGCGAATAGCTCGCGGCACGCTCCTCGCGCAACGACGGCAACATGATCGCCATCACCTTCTCGATCCGCTCCAGCATCCGAAGCAGCGCGGCGTCGAAGCGGCCCGAGGTGTAGTAGTCGGTCGAGCTGGCGAATTCGTAATCGAAGCCGAACTGGTCGAGGAAGGCGCGCAGCCGCGCATTGTTATGCTCGCCGAAGCTCGGATGCGTGCCGAAGGGATCGGGCACCTTCGTCAGCGGCATGCCGAGGTGCTGCTCCAACAGTTCCTTGTTCGGGACATTGTCCGGCACCTTGCGCAGGCCATCCATATCGTCGGAGAAGGCGAGCAGGCGCGTCTTGATCTTGTCCTCGGTGAGCACGCGGAAAGCGTGGCGCACCATGGTGGTGCGCGCGACTTCGCCGAAGGTCCCGATATGGGGCAGGCCGGACGGGCCGTAGCCGGTCTCGAACAGCACCTCGTCCTTCGGAGTTTTTTTCAGCCGCGCGACAATCGCTTTCGCCTGCTCGAACGGCCAGGCGTTGGATTGTTCGGCGAGCGCACGCAGATCGCTCGGGCTTGCGGCAAGGTCGGTCACGGACATTTAAACGAACTTTCTCCGAGATAAGAAAAACGGCCGGTTTGATAGCATAACCGTCATTGCGAGCGAAGCGAAGCATGTCTCAACAAGCGGAGAAATGGATTGCTTCGCTCGCAATGACGCGAAGAAACGTATGGTGGGCAAAGCGAGGCGTGCCCACCCTACGAATCCTACTACGAATCCTGCGACATCTGCGTCAGAACGGGCTGACGGAAAAATAGCGCAGCCACAGGTCGGTGTAGCGGCCTTTTTCCCAGAGCCGGAACAGGGCCCAGTTCAACGCCTGCCGGAGCAGGTCGTTGCCCTTGCGGACGGCAATGCCGATGCCCTCGCCGAAGAAGCGGCTCTCGACGAACGGGCCGCCGGAGAAGGCGCAGCATTCGGCCGAATCCGTGCCGTTGATCCAGAACGCGAGCGCGATCGCGTCGCCGAAGATGAAATCGACCTCGCCGCGGCGAAGCGCTTGCCTGAGCGCATCGTCATTGGGGTAGGCGTGGAGCTCGGCGTCGGTGAACATCGCCTTCAGATAGGCTTCATGCGCAGTGCCGCCGATGACGCCGACCTTCTTGCCTTCGAGATATTCCGGCCGCACTTCCGGCAGCACGGCGTCGCGCCGCGACGCGAAGCGGGCCGGCGCGCGGTAATAGGGATCGGAGAAATCGACCCTTGTGCGCAATTGCGGCGTCACCGCCATCGAGGCGATGATGGCATCGCCCCGGTTGGTGGCGAGCGCATCCACCAACGTCTCGAAACGGCGCATCTGGATGGTGCAGGTGACCTTGATCTCCTCGCAGATCGCCCGCGCCAGGTCGACGTTGAAGCCGGCCGGATTGCCGTCCGGACCGGTGAAGTTGAACGGCGGATAATCGGTCTCAGTCAGGAACCGGATCACAGTGATGCGCGACAGGTCCGGCCGCTCCGGCCGCCGCCGCGGATCCCAGAAGCCGGGCACTGCCTGCGGCGCCGCCTCGACAGGCGGCTTCGGCGGCGGAGTTTGCTGCTGTGGGGTTTGTGCATTCGCCGCGCCGCTACAGACAGCCAAAGCCGCTACGACGAGCCATCCGGCCATGGCGCGGATAGCACGGGAGATGTCGAGCGGGGCAGTCTGATCGGACATTTGGCCGGGCAATGTTGCGGAATTGGACGGCCTTATAGACCATCCGGGGCATGATGCGAGGGCCTAGTGGCAATTCAAAGATAGCGCTTGAGGTCGGCCGCGGCCTCTTCCGGCGTGCGCTTGAGGTTGAAGGGGGAGACGAACTTGCCGTCGCGATCCATCAGATAGATCAGCGCGGTGTGGTCCATGGTGTAGTCGCCGTCTTTCAGCGGGACCTTCTTGGCATAGACGCGGTAGGACGACAGCACCTTGGCGATGGCATCAGGGGCGCCGGTGAGGCCCTTCAAATGCGGGTCGAAGCTGGAGAGATAATCCTTCATCGCCCCCGCGGTGTCGCGCTCCGGATCGACCGAGACGAAATAGGCGTTCACTCTGTCGGCGTCCTGGCCCATCGCCCGCAGCACTTCGGAAATCTCGAACAGCGAGGTCGGGCAGACGTCGGGGCAATGGGTGAAGCCGAAGAAGATCAGGGTCGGCTTGCCCTTCAGGCTCTTGTCGGTGACGGTCTGGCCGGCCTGGTCGGTGAGCTGGAATGGGCCGCCGATCGCCGACGGCGCGGTCATGCTGCGCAGGCCGCCCATGGTCCAGAACAACAGCAATAGCCCGACCGCCAGGCTGCCGGCGAAGGCGGCCACGATCACAAGCGGGCGGGAGGTCCGATCCATGAAAAAAATCCTTTCGGCCGTTTATTGTTTGAGCATCACCTTACCGGGAAAACCGGTGCCCACTTTGCGCTGGCGCAGCCCTCCGGGTCCGGGTCATGCTCAGAAACAAGCCGACACGCCGGCCGCGATGGTCTCGAAGAACACCGCCGTGCCGTAGTGGAACCAGAGCGCGCCCGCGCCCAGCACCATGAGCGCGCCCAAGCCCGCAGCGCCCCAGGCAATGGCTGACGCCACCTTGCCCTGTGCCGAGGCAGGCGCGGTCATTCCATGCGAGGCGGAAACCGGCTGAACCATGTCATTGAAATAAGCTCGGTTCCGCCGCCCGGCAAGCGCAATGCTGCGGCGCGCCGTCACATCGTGCGGAGGGAATTACGGAGCTATCGCCACTCGTCATGCCCGGGCTTGACCCGGGCATCCACGTCTTCCTTCACATCAAAAACGTAGATGGCCGGGTCAAGCCCGGCCATGACGGCAGAGGACGACCGCGCCCCTAGCGCGATCGGTTCGCGGAGGCCTGGGCGTCGAGGTAGCAGGGCCGGAACATGGCCTGCAGGGCCTTGCCGCGCAGGAAGATCATCCGCGGGGTGAGGCCGCCGCGCGAGGCGATCCAGCGGCGGATCGAAGCCGGGTACATCGAGTACAGCATCTGGGTCGCTTCGGGATTGGTGATGGCGCGGCCGTTGGCGCCGAAATCCCAGGCGGCGTGAAAACCGAGATTGGCATGCGAGGTGACGCAGATCCGACTATGGGGAACTGCGCCGAGCACGATGGTGCAGGCCGACGCGCAGAGGCCGTCGATGATGACGGTTTCGCCGGAACTGCGAAGGCCTTGATATCTGTCGACGTAAGTGCCGATCCTGCCGCCCCGATCGTCGGCGATCCGTACCACCGCATGCGAAACCCCCATGCCCGCCAGCAGGAGAACCGCCGCGAGCAACCCCGTCATCAACTTCATGGCCTGCCCCAGTCGAATATCGAATCTGTTGGTTTTCAGTGATGCAAGACTTCGGCCAGCGTGTTGCGAGGCCGGATTTTTGTCCAGCCGTCACGGGTCGGTCAAAACAAATTCAAATCGAGTGTTGCGCGCACGCTGCAGTTTGCGGATGAAAGATCCCATACTGGAACAACCTTACCGTGTCCTCGCGGAACAGCCGCCACAAGCGAGCCCGATTCGCCGTTGACCGCGCGCGTACGCACAGGTCTCATTCACAGGGAACTCGGGGGAGGAAAGAAATGGCTGAGGATGTAGACGTCATTGTGGTCGGCGCAGGTTTGGCAGGCCTTGTTGCCGCCACAGAGATTACCGATGCGGGAAAACGCGTCATCGTGGTCGAGCAGGAAGGCGAACAATCGCTCGGTGGCCAGGCGTTCTGGTCGTTCGGCGGATTGTTCCTGGTCGATTCGCCGGAGCAGCGCCGGCTCGGCATCAAGGACTCTCACGAACTCGCGCTGCAGGACTGGATGGGAACGGCGGGCTTCGATCGTGACGAAGACCATTGGCCGCGGCGCTGGGCGGAAGCTTACGTCGCTTTCGCCGCCACCGAGAAGCGCGACTGGCTGCGCGCGATGGGCCATCGATTGTTTCCGATCGTCGGCTGGGCCGAGCGCGGCGGCTATGACGCAATGGGCCACGGCAATTCAGTGCCGCGCTTTCACGTCACCTGGGGCACCGGGCCCGGCATCGTCGAGCCGTTCGCGCGCCGCGCGCGCGAGGCCGAGAAGAGCGGCCGGCTGATCTTCAAATTCCGCCATCGCGTCGATGCGCTACAGGTGACGAACGGCGCGATCGACGGCGTCACCGGCGTGATCCTCGAGCCGAGCAATGTGGAGCGCGGCAAGAGCACCTCGCGCAATGTGGTCGGCGAATTCTCGCTGCGCGCGCAAGCGGTGATCGTGGCGTCCGGCGGCATCGGCGGCAATCATGACCTCGTGCGGCAGAACTGGCCGAAGCGATTGGGCGAGCCGCCGAAGCACATGATCTCCGGCGTGCCCGAACATGTCGACGGCCGCATGATCGGGATCACCGAGGCGAGCGGCGCGCGGCTGATCAACCGCGACCGGATGTGGCACTACGTCGAGGGCATCCAGAACTGGTCACCAATCTGGCCGAAGCACGGCATCCGCATCCTGCCCGGGCCATCATCGATGTGGTTCGATGCGACCGGACGGCGGCTGCCGGCACCGCTGTTTCCCGGCTCCGACACGCTCGGGCAACTGCAATACATCATGAGCACCGGCCATGATTATTCCTGGTTCATCCTGACCCAGAGCATCATCAAGAAGGAGTTCGCGCTCTCGGGCTCCGAGCAGAACCCCGACCTCACCGGCAAGAGCTGGCGCATGACGATCAAGCGCGCCACCAACAAGGGCGCGCCGGCGCCGGTGGAAGCGTTCAAGACAAACGGCGTCGACTTCATCGTGCGCGACAGGCTCGAGGATCTGGTCGCGGCGATGAACCAGCTTTCCGGCGAGAACCTTTTGAAGCTCGATCACATCCGAACGCAGATCGAGGCGCGCGACCGCGAGATCGCCAACGCTTACGTCAAGGACGCGCAGGTGATGAACCTGCACAATGCGCGCAAATATATCGGCGACCGCCTGATCCGCACCGCCGCGCCGCATCGCATCCTCGATCCCGCGCATGGACCGCTGATCGCGGTGAAGCTCAACATCCTGACCCGCAAGACGCTCGGCGGATTCGAGACCGATCTCGATGCGCGGGTGTTCGGGAGTGACGGCGAGATCATCAGGGGACTCTACGCCGTCGGCGAAGCCGCTGGCTTCGGCGGCGGCGGCATGCACGGCTATCGCTCGCTGGAGGGGACCTTTCTGGGCGGCTGCCTGTTCTCCGGACGAAACGCGGGACGCGCCGCGGCGAAAGCCGTGCGATAAATCGCAGTCCCGTAGCCCGGATGGAGCGAAGCGCAATCCGGGATTCTTCGATCCACACATCGAGTTGCCCCGGATTACGCGGAGCCTGTCATCGGGCGCGCATTCGCGCGACCCGTTGGCTCCATCCGGGCTACAAGAGACCATAAGAGACGACTCGCCAGAGCTTGACCGCTGCGCTAGGTAGTCACCGCCAATCAACGGGAGAACAATATGACCATTCAGCGTTTTGAAACCGGGCCGCGGATGAGCCAGGTCGTCGTGCATGGCAACACGGTGTATCTGGCCGGCATCGTCGCCAACAAGACGGCCGGTGAAAGCGTGACGAAGCAGACGGAGGAGATCCTCTCGATCATCGACGGCCATCTGGCAAAGGCCGGCACCGACAAATCGAAACTGCTGACGACGACGATCTACATCACCGACATGAAGACGTTCGGCGAGATGAACGCGGTGTGGGACCGTTGGGTGTCGCCAGGCAACACGCCGGCGCGCGCTACCGTCGAGGCCAAGCTGGCGGCGCCCCAATACACTGTCGAGATCATGGTGACCGCGGCGAAGTAAGCGCCCATTGCACGAGAATGGCGATGCCGATCGTTACGTGCGGCCGGCATCGCGCACTTCGTTGAGCCTGATCGAGCGACTTCCATTGTCGAGTCAGCCTATGCGGCCATGACGTTCGTCTCGAAGAACGCCTTGAGCCCGACAAAAGTCACATCGGGCCGGGTGATGACATGGACTGGAATCTCCCGCAGATAGGAATCGAACCGCCCCTTGCTGGTGAAGCACGGACCAAAATCCGATCCCGCCAGATGATCGACGAAACGAGGCACGATGCCGCCGGCGATATAGACGCCGCCGCGGGCGCCGAAGGTCAGCGCCAGATTGCCGCAGACCATGCCGAGCATCGCGCAGAACATGTCGAGCGCCGCCCGGCTCGTCGCGCAACTCCCGTCAAGCGCGGCCTGCGTGACCGAGGCCGCATCGCGCGCGGGCGCGCCGGCGCCGTCGATGGCGTTCAAGGCGTCATAGAGGTGGGTGAGGCCGGACCCGGATAGCGCACGTTCAATCGAAACGTGGCCGAAGCGCCCACGCAGGTGATCGATCACCCGCTCCTCCCGTTCCGAAGTCGCCGGCAAGGTGGCATGGCCGGCTTCGGTGATGATCGCCACGGGCGGCTTGCTCGACGGAACCAGACAGGACGCGCCAAAGCCGGTCCCCGGCCCAACCACGAGCATGGGAGCGCCGGCGACCGGAGTGGGGCTGCCGAGCGACACCAGGTCGGAAGCTCCCAGAGCCGGGAGCGACCAGGCCAGCGCCTCGAAATCATTGAGGAAATGCGCGGCCGCGAAGGCGAATTGTTGGCGCAGGCTGGCCGCATCGAACATCCACGGGCTGTTGGTCAGCACCACGCGGTTGTTCTCGATCGGGCCCGCGATGCCGAAGATCGCCGCAGTGGCAACGCCGCCCGTCGCGTGGCGGGCAAGGAAGGCGGCGATCGCCTCCGCCGAGGTCGGATAGTCGGCGACCTTGACATGTTCGATGGGGCCGATCTGACGACCCCTGACGAGCGCGAAACGCGCATTGGTGCCGCCGATATCGGCGAGCAATGCTTGGCTGATCCCGGTCATTGCCTCCGTTCCTGTCAAGCTGCGGTCGGTGCGCGGATGCGTCCATCAGTCGTTTGCCGGTTCCGATCCGCGTCCGCCGGTTGGCGGCGATGATATCCAAGTATCACCGAGCGGCAGCTTTGGGAATCGGCCGCTGCATGGGTTGATCAACATAAACCAGGCTGGAATGCTGCGTATGGCCGCGGCCGCGCTTTCGTCAGTGTTGTCGGCTCAAACAGCGTTCGAGCGCGATGAGCAACTGCGTACGGCCAACGATTCCGATGGGCTTGCCGTCGCGGACCACCAGCACCTGCGAGATCTGATGTGCGTCCATTCGCGTGACGATATCGTCGACGGTTGCCGTTTCATCCACGCACACGGGATTCTGCGTCATGACGGCGTCGACCCGCAGCGCCTGCGTCTGCTCGTGCATGTGTTGTCCCTCGGCTCGTCCGAGCAGCCATTCCAGCAAGAACCCGGCAGGGCCGGTCACGCCAAGCTCCTGACGGTGCAGGAAATCGCCCTCGGAGATGATGCCGACCAAAGATCCATCGTCGTCGATCACAGGCAAGCCACGCTGACTGGTTTCCAGGAGCAGGTGGACGGCATCGAGCAGCGGCGCGTTCGGCTTTATGGTGGCGAACCAGGTTCGCATGACATCCGTTGCCAGCATTGTTTCTCTCCAACAGGCTCGGGTCCGGTAGCGTGCACTGGGAAGCGGGCCGGGCCTTGATATGCGTCAAAATGACGACGGCGCCCACTGACCTGGATCAATACGTCGATCGACCGTTGTGCTCTTATAGCGATGTGCAATTTGTGCCGATCGCCACCAATTGTGGGGGAGAATGACGATGTTCAAGAACCTGCTGGTGCTTATCCCTTCCGAACGTCCCGCGCGGCCGGTGATTGACGGTGCCGTGCTGCTGACCATGGCGTACGGCGCTCACCTCGACGCGCTGTCCGTCGCCTACGAGACCGCCAATGTTCCGATCGCCGCGGCAGGCGGCGCTGCGGTCCATGATCGTCGAAGAGACCCGGCAGCGCGCACTCGAGCGCGCAGAGGCCGCGATGCGCGTTTTCGAGGTCGAGGCGAAGCACGCAGGGATATCGTATACCTGCCGCACGATGAGCGCGACACCGCGTGAGGCGCTAGCGATCGCTGGCGCCAGCGCTCGGCTGCATGATCTCACCGTCGTCCTGCAGCCGGAACCCGAACGCGATACGTTCGACAACGACATGCCGCAGGAAATCCTGTTCCAGTCAGGCGGCCCGGTATTGTTCATGCCCTATACCTTCCGCGGCGCGTTTACCGCGCGGCGTATCGGGATTTGCTGGGACGGAAGCCGCCTCGCCGGCCGCGCGCTGCGGGATGCCATGCCGCTGCTGCGGCACGCTGACGCGCTCACCATCATTTCCATCGGCAATCCAGGGGCGATTCCGGACGAAGCGAGCCCGCAGCGCCTCGTTGAGCATTTGGCGCGGCTTGGGCTGCCGGCCAAGATCGTGGCCTTCCCGGCCGCGCACTCCGAAATCCAGCCCACCATCCTGTCCGTTGCGGCCGACGAAAGCCTCGACCTGCTGGTGATGGGCGGCTACGGGCATTCGCGGCTGCAGGAACGCCTGCTCGGCGGCGTCACCCGCGAGATGCTCCAGTGCATGACGGTGCCGACGCTGATGTCGCATTGAGCTTTAGGCCGTGTGGACAGTTACCTTATCCAGAGCAGAGTGGCGGCAATGGCGACGACGGCGAAGTAGTTTCGCGC